>NZ_JAWOTP010000004.1:285391-304925 GCF_033338935.1 Vibrio sp. Vb0598
AGCGGAAGAAGCTGAAGCACCAGCCGAGCAAACCGACGATCCGAAGAAAGCCGCAGTGGCTGCTGCCATTGCACGTGCCAAAGCGCGTAAAGCGAAACAAGCAGACTCAACTGAAGCGGAAGAAGCTGACGCACCTGCCGAGCAAACCGAAGATCCGAAAAAAGCCGCCGTGGCTGCTGCCATCGCTCGAGCCAAAGCGCGCAAAGCGAAGCAAGAAACGCAAACAGAGCCTGTTGAAGAAGCAACCTCCGAAGAACCAGAAGTGGATCCGAAGAAAGCCGCGGTTGCCGCAGCAATTGCGCGCGCGAAGGCACGCAAAGCGCAACAAGAAGCTAATAAAAATAATACTGAGGAGAACGAGTAGTGTCGTTTTTTATTGCCAGTTCACCGCATACCCACAGTCGTCGTAGTACGCCAGATTTAATGAAATGGGTGGCACTTTGCGCACTTCCAGGTTTAGTAGCTCAAACCTACTTCTTTGGCTGGGGTACGCTTATTCAGCTGATTTTTGCCATTGCAGTCGCTGTATCCCTTGAAGCCTTAGTCATGATCTGTCGTAAACGCTCACCAATGAGAGCGCTACGTGATAACAGTGCAATAGTTACCGCTTGGTTGTTAGCCGTTGCTATACCACCATGGTCTCCGTGGTGGATTATGGTGATCGGGCTTATTTTTGCGATAGTAATCGCTAAACACCTCTATGGTGGCCTTGGACAAAACTTATTCAACCCTGCAATGGTCGCTTATGTGGTCTTGTTGATCTCTTTCCCAGTACAAATGACGAGTTGGAGTGCACCGACATCACTCATACCTGATCATGTAAATTTTGCAGATACACTCTCTTTAATTTTTACGGGCTATGATTACGACGGCTTATCACTTCAGCAAGTTCGCTCAGGTGTTGACGGCGTGACAATGGCGACACCACTTGATGCATTTAAGACTGGCATTCTTACAGGTGCCACTCCAAGCGAAGTAATGTCGCAGCCAATATTTGATGGCTTAGGTGGTATTGGTTGGCAATGGGTAAACCTTGCTTACCTTCTTGGCGGCATAGTCATGATCAAAAAGCGTATCATCCAATGGTATATTCCAGCAGGTTTCCTTGCGAGTCTGACTCTGTTTAGCCTAGTGTTCACGTTGCTGACGCCAGGGGAAACTGCGTCGCCAATTTTACACTTGTTATCTGGTGCAACCATGCTTGGCGCATTCTTTATTGCAACCGATCCCGTTTCGGCGTCTACCACCGTCAAAGGACGTTTAATCTTCGGTGCGCTTATTGGTGCTTTGGTTTTTATCATTCGCAGTTGGGGCGGTTTCCCAGATGGTGTTGCATTTGCAGTGTTGCTTGCAAATATGTGTGTGCCACTGATCGATTACTACACCAAACCTAGAACTTACGGTCACTGAGGTAAACATGTTAACCGCTATTAGAAAAAATGGTCTGACACTCGCGATATTTGCATGTGCAACAACCGGATTAGTCGCCCTTACTCAGTACCTAACAAAAGACCAAATCAAGGTACAAGAGCAAAAACAATTACTTTCTGTTTTGAATCAAGTCATTCCAGAAAACATGCATGACAACGCACTCACGCAAGCTTGTACAATGGTCACGTCTCCAGATCTGGGGACATTACGTGCGATGCCAGCCTACCTCGCCACGAAGAATGGTGAACCAACAGCAATCGCAATAGAATCTATCGCGCCAGATGGCTACAATGGTGAGATAAAAGTGATTACTGGGATTGATAATCAGGGCAATATTTTGGGGACACGCGTCCTAAACCACCAAGAAACCCCTGGTCTGGGCGATAAAATCGATCTTCGTGTCACCGACTGGATCCTGAGCTTTACAGGAAAACAAGTCACGGAAAACAATTGGAATTCGTGGAAAGTTCGTAAAGATGGCGGCGATTTCGATCAATTTACTGGTGCAACGATCACGCCAAGAGCCGTCGTAAAAGTGGTGCGAAATACCGTTAACTACGTAAACCAATCTCGTGAAGACATTCTTAGCCAGCCGTTAGGCTGTGAAGGAGAGCAGTAATGAATGAGAATAAATTACTGATGAAAAACGGTATGTGGAGTAATAACCCCGCTCTCGTACAACTGCTGGGCTTATGTCCACTGCTAGCGGTTTCTTCCACGATAACCAATGCATTAGGTCTTGGTATTGCAACCTTACTCGTGCTAGTTGGATCCAACGTAACAGTTTCTCTTATCCGTAACTATGTGCCAAAAGAGATCCGTATACCTGTATTCGTTATGATCATTGCCTCACTCGTTACCTGCGTTCAGTTGTTAATGAATGCCTATGCGTACGGTTTGTACCTGTCTCTAGGTATCTTTATTCCTCTGATTGTAACCAACTGCATTATTATTGGCCGAGCAGAAGCTTACGCGTCAAAAAATGATGTTGCACCCGCTGCGCTAGATGGTTTGTGGATGGGCCTTGGTATGACGAGCGTCTTGGTTGTTTTAGGTGCCATGCGCGAATTAATTGGTAATGGCACACTATTCGACGGAGCAGACCTTCTCCTAGGAGACTGGGCTTCAGCTCTACGGATTCAAGTTTTCCAATTTGACAATAGCTTCCTGTTAGCGCTTCTCCCACCTGGTGCATTTATCGGTGTTGGGCTGTTGATAGCGCTCAAAAATGTCATAGATAATTCAATTCAGGCACGTCAACCAAAAGAAGAAAAACCAACCATAGAACGTGCTCGCGTCACTAACGCATAACAAGATAAGGCTCTGTCATAGGAGCCTTTTTCATAAACCGCAGAGACGGTATTGGAAGTCAGCAATGAACAAAATAAAAAGAATCGAAATTCTTGAGCGATTACGAGAAAACAATCCGAATCCTCAAACTGAGCTTAACTGGAGCTCCCCTTTTGAGCTGCTAATCGCTGTATTACTATCAGCTCAAGCAACCGATGTAAGCGTCAATAAAGCCACCGACAAGCTTTTCCCTGTAGCGAATACACCTCAAAGCATTCTTGATTTGGGAGTCGATGGCTTAAAAGAATACATAAAGACCATCGGTTTGTTTAACTCAAAGGCAGAAAACACAATCAAGACTTGTAAGATCTTGTTGGAAAAACACAATGGTGAAGTTCCTGAAGATCGTGCAGCGTTAGAAGCGCTACCAGGCGTAGGTCGCAAGACCGCAAACGTCGTGCTCAACACCGCTTTTGGTTGGCCAACTATTGCCGTCGATACGCACATTTATCGCGTGTCGAATCGCACTAAATTTGCGATGGGAAAAACGGTTGATGATGTCGAGCAGAAGCTATTAAAAGTTGTGCCAAAAGAGTTCAAACTCGATGTGCACCACTGGCTCATTCTTCATGGTCGTTATACGTGCGTAGCAAGAAAGCCTCGCTGCGGTAGCTGCATTATCGAAGATTTGTGCGAATATAAAGAGAAAGTATACCCAGATAGCTAACGCTATTTGTAAATCAAAGCTAGGAGCAAAAAATGTCAAACGGTCGAATTCTCCACACTATGCTTCGCGTAGGTGATCTAGACAAATCCATCAAGTTTTACACTGAAGTTATGGGCATGCAGCTGCTTCGTACTAACGAAAATAAAGAGTACGAATACACGCTAGCGTTTCTTGGTTATGGTGACGAATCCCAAGGTGCAGTGATCGAACTGACTTACAACTGGGGTAAAACTGAGTATGACTTAGGTACCGCTTTTGGTCATATCGCCATTGGTGTTGATGATATCTACACAACTTGCGACGCTATCAAAGCGGCGGGCGGTAATGTGACTCGTGAGCCAGGTCCAGTAAAAGGCGGAAGCACGCACATTGCATTCGTAAAAGACCCAGATGGTTACATGATTGAGCTTATTCAAAACAAGCAAGCTTCAGCAGGTCTTGAAGGCTAAGCGGCACTTCTAATAATCACTTGTACTGCAAGTTGAACTCCGATTACAGGCAGGTCTGCGATCTGCCTGTCCTTTTATAAACAAAACTCTTTACTTGATAATAGTTATCGTTTAGATTTATCCGCAACTTCGATATGCGGGATTACGATAATGATCAGTGAATGGGAAAAACACACACTTCTAGCCGATACGGCACTTCAACTAGATGACCCTGTTCGCAGCATTCTTCATTACCAGCAAGCCCTAAGCCTGAGTGAAGATATCAGCGAATGTGTGGAAATTGAGGCGGACGAGCGATTATTAATTTCTGTGATTTCTTGTCATAACTTAGCTCAGTTCTGGCGTTGGGCTGGAGATACTGACTATGAACTCAAATACCTTCAACTGGCCTCTGAGAAAGTCTTAACACTTATCCCACAATGCCCAAATAAAGAGTGTGCAAGCTTTATCGACTCGATAGGATGCTGTACTAAGGCGTTGATAGACTTTATGAAGCGTCACCCTAATCCGGCTATTGCCAAACAGGTTGAAAAAATAGATACCGCAACCAATTGCGAAGTCATTGCCAAATTCCGCTTAAACTAACATTCAAATTATACAGCAAGAATCACCGAAAGGTGCTTGGCAAAATACCACTAAAATATTATTAACAACGTCAGTAAATCAAAAACGCCGAAGCTTTCAGCTTCGGCGTTTTTATATGCATCACACTTGGGTTCGCCCTAGAGATATCACGACTCGGCGGTTTTTGTCTTTTCCTATTGGCGAACCGTTATCTGCAATAGGACGACGCTTGCCGTACCCTTGCACTTGAATTCGATCTTCCGGTAGCCCTAGAGACTGAAAGTAATCACGAAGTGACTCTGCACGTCGCTCTGATAAACTTTGACTCGCACTTTTACCATCGGTTGAATCTGTGTACGTCGCCACCAGCACAAGATCGATATCTTGATTATGTCGGATATAATCTGCAATTTGTGATAAACGCTTTTTAGAAGCCTTGGTTAACTGATCACCTTGTCTTTCGTAGTGCAAAATCGTAAAAGCAATGTCCTCGAAACTGTATTTCAATAAGTTGGAAATACAGTCGCTAAACGCGTTGTACTTGTTTTGAAATAGTACTGATGACAATGCGACTTCAATTCTCTGATCTCGGCTCTGCCAATCTTGGTAACTAAAGGTCGGATAACGGCCTTTTTCCAGCTCAGACAAAATGCCCCATGCTGTTTGCCCTCCGACATAACCATCAAACTGTTTAAAAAACTTTAGGTTTATAATTCGATCGGCGTGTTCACCTGGTCGCCAAGGTGGCGGCATAGAAATGAGACTGACGTTACGTGTTTCTCCCATCGGGCGACGCATTTTTAACTCAAAGTCTAAATTGATTTTTTTATTCGCACGAGATGAAAATACCGCATCTCCAAAGCTTGGAATGGGGTGTACAAGCTGACATTCTAATGGTGTATTGACCACCATTTCCCATTGAGATTGCTGTGGAGTTGCAGCATAACGTTTGCCCATCAAAGCGAAGCTGCTTGTGCTAAACAACGAAAATACAACACCACTGGTAATCAGCCATTTCTTCATCTAATACTGTCTCTTAAACGGCAGTCTGTTGCCGTCAATTTGCATCAATAAAACCACTTCAACCGGCATGCAAAAATCTCGCCAATATAGGGTTATCTGTCACACTGCCATTAATGTGAGCCACCGTGTTCCAATCACCTTAACCGCCACTTAGCGTTTTACTTACTCATGTTTTATCGGTTTACATGATGCAAAGTATGGCGAATAAACGTCTACATAATATGCAATACAAACTTATTGATTGGATGCAAAATAGAATTCCGGTTTTCTCTTAAATTGCGGTTTTTCTCATCGGTATAATCTGCAATAATGCAGCCTTCGTCACACAAAAATAAGCCAACATGACACTAGAAAATGAAGCTCTAACCTTGAAAAAACGCTTTCGTGGTTATTTCCCTGTGGTAGTAGACGTTGAGACCGCTGGTTTCAATGCTCAAACTGATGCACTTTTAGAAATCTGTGCCGTTACGTTGAAAATGGACGAACATGGCGTGTTGCATCCGGCCTCCACCATTCATTTTCATGTGGAACCATTTGAAGGCGCTAACTTAGAAAAAGAAGCGCTTGAATTCAATGGTATTCGTGACCCTTTCAGCCCTCTTCGTGGTGCTGTTTCTGAGCAAGAGGCGCTAAAGGAAATTTATAAGCTTATTCGCAAAGAACAAAAAGCCGCAGATTGCTCACGTGCAATTATGGTTGCTCATAACGCAGCATTCGACTTGGGTTTTGTAAACGCAGCAAATGAACGCTGTAAACTAAAAAGAGTCCCTTTTCATCCCTTTGCTACTTTTGATACGGCTACATTAAGTGGCCTTGCTTATGGCCAAACAGTTCTCGCTAAAGCATGCAAAACAGCCGGGATGGAATTTGATAACCGTGAAGCACACTCTGCGCTTTACGATACACAAAAAACAGCAGAATTATTCTGCGGAATTGTCAACAAATGGAAGGCCCTCGGCGGTTGGCCGCTTGTCGACGAAGAATAATAAGTAAACACAACATATTAGGAAAAGTATGAATCCTGTCGTTATATCAGTGTGCGTCATGCTCGTGTTAGCATTGATGCGCGTAAACGTGGTGGTTGCCCTCACGTTTAGTGCCATCGTAGGCGGCCTAGTCGCAGGCATGAGCCTTGGGGATACGGTTGCCGCATTTGAAAGTGGTCTAGGTGGCGGTGCAACTATCGCGCTAAGCTACGCCATGTTAGGTACTTTCGCTGTTGCCATCTCGAAATCAGGCATCACGGATCTACTGGCCAAAAGTGTTATCAAGCGCTTAAATGGTAAAGAAAACTCGGCGTCAACTACCGGGTTAAAGTACGCCGTGTTGGTGGCATTAGTGCTTGTCACGATGTCATCTCAGAACGTAATTCCGGTCCATATCGCCTTTATTCCAATTTTGATTCCACCTCTTTTGGGCGTATTCGCGAAACTTAAGCTCGACCGACGTTTGGTCGCGTGTGTTCTTACCTTCGGTTTGATCACACCTTACATGATCTTACCTGTTGGTTTCGGCGGTATTTTCTTAAACAACATTCTATTAAAGAACCTACATGACAACGGTTTGGAGAATGTGGTTGCAAGCCAAGTCCCAACCGCCATGTTACTGCCAGGTGCAGGGATGCTGTTTGGTCTATTACTGGCTATCTTTGTTAGCTATCGTAAACCGCGTGTCTACAAAGAAACTGAGTTGACTGTCGTTGACGAAACCGATCATGTCATCAATAAAAAGCACATCTTAGTTGCGGCACTTGGTATTGTCGCTGCATTGGGTGTTCAGCTTTACACGGGTTCAATGATTATCGGTGCTCTAGCTGGCTTTATGGTGTTTACTTTCGGCGGCGTTATTGCATGGAAAGAGACGCACGACGTGTTCACTAAAGGTGTACACATGATGGCAATGATTGGCTTCATCATGATTGCAGCGGCAGGTTTTGCAGCAGTAATGAAGCAAACTGGCGGTGTTGAAACACTAGTACAATCGCTATCAACCAGCATCGGTGACAATAAGCCTCTAGCTGCACTACTGATGCTGATCGTTGGTCTGTTGGTAACAATGGGCATTGGTTCATCGTTCTCTACGATTCCAATCCTTGCAACTATCTATGTGCCTCTTGCGCTAGCATTCGGCTTCTCGCCGATGGCAACGATTGCACTGGTAGGTACTGCGGCTGCGTTAGGTGATGCAGGCTCTCCAGCTTCTGACTCTACATTAGGCCCTACATCTGGTCTAAATGCCGACGGTCAACATGAGCACATTTGGGAAACAGTCGTTCCAACCTTTATCCATTACAATATCCCTCTAATCATCTTTGGTTGGATTGCAGCAATGGTGCTTTAATACTATTGCTTGGATGGATATACATTTAGTTACGAAAAAGCCGCTCAATGAGCGGCTTTTTGTTATTCATAACTGTGGTTATTGCGCTGGCATATTGTCAATAATACGCTCACGAATCAGCTTCAAGGTTGGTTCTGTCGACAGGTAATCGATGGCAATCGGAAAATAAGCGTCGTTAATTTTAAGAACCAAGCTAGGGTAAGAGCTCACACCTAGGCTCTTTGCAAGGCTCAATTGATCTTCGAACACACCTTCTAAGAAAGAGCCATCCATGTCATTCTTGAATTGCTGAACATTCAAGCCAATTTCTCTCGCTAGTTGCAAGTGAGTGGCTTCTTCATGAGGAGGCATCGCACGTAAGTAATACGCATGCTGAATCGCTTCTAGCATCTGCTCATAAGAATCTTGAAAGCCCGCTGCAATAACCGCACGACAAGATTGGTAAGTGCTTCTAACTGGCGTACAAAGCTTCCAGAAATCGTAGTTAAACTTAGTGCCTAACTGGCGCTCAATCTGCTTCCAAATACCTTCGAGTTTTTGTTGCATCTCGGGCGGCATCGGTAAATTAGTATCTGGCGCAAGACCACCAACCACATACTCAAACTGAATCACACCTGGCAGTTGCTGCTTTAGTTTATCCAGAGTTGGTTTGTAACCCCAACACCAACTGCACATTGGGTCATGCACGTAGTAAAGCTTTATGTTCATTCCACTAACCTAAAAAGAAAAAGGAGCCAGTACGGCTCCTTCGTATTCTATCGCTAAATGTGAGTATTTACGAATTACTCAGCTTGACCTTCAGCGCGCGCTGCTGCTTCTTTGATTAGAGGCTGCAGTTCACCTTTTTGGAACATTTCTAGAATAATGTCACAACCGCCGATAAGCTCACCTTCAACCCATAGTTGAGGAAAAGTTGGCCATTGCGCGTACTTTGGTAACTCAGCACGGATATCTGGGTTTTGCAGAATGTCTACGTAAGCGAACTTCTCACCACATGCCATTAGTGCCTGTGACGCTTGAGAAGAGAAACCACAGCTAGGTAGTTTCGGTGATCCTTTCATGTACAGCAGGATTGAGTTTTCAGAGATCTGCTGTTTGATTTTGTCGATAGTTTCCATCGCTTCCTCATTCATGGGTTTGAACTTTATTTATTTGCCACATTCTACTCAATAACGACAGAATAAAAACCATATAATTAATAAGGCTTAATTTTAGGTTGCTCATTGGCGAGCAATGCAGCACTTCACCACTGCTAACCTCTTAAAATATTTTCATATCGGGGTTTTAATAAAGTAAAAACTTGCTAAAATACTTACCAAGTCAGCCTTAAAGGCGACATAGCTATAAAAAAACACTGGAAGCAATCGAAAGGTCATCCTTTCAAATCAATGGAGAATCGAGTAATGGCATTTGAACTACCAGCTCTTCCTTACGCGAAAGACGCACTAGAACCACACATCTCAGCAGAGACTCTAGACTACCACCACGGTAAGCACCACAACACTTACGTTGTTAAGCTTAACGGTCTTATCCCTGGTACTGAGTTCGAAGGCAAAACTCTAGAAGAGATCATCAAGACTTCTACTGGTGGCGTATTCAACAACGCAGCGCAAATCTGGAACCACACGTTCTACTGGCACTGTCTTGCTCCAAATGCGGGCGGCGAGCCAACTGGCGCAGTTGCAGACGCAATCAACGCAGCATTCGGTTCTTTTGAAGAATTCAAAGCGAAGTTTACTGATTCAGCAATCAACAACTTCGGTTCTTCATGGACTTGGCTGGTTAAGAAAGCTGATGGCTCTCTAGAGATCGTTAACACTTCTAACGCTGCTACTCCTCTAACAGAAGAAGGTACAACACCACTTCTAACTGTTGACCTATGGGAACACGCGTACTACATCGATTACCGCAACGTACGTCCTGATTACATGAACGGCTTCTGGGCTCTAGTAAACTGGGACTTCGTAGCTGAGAACCTAGCGAAGTAATATACTTCCCCCTAAGTTCAATTTAGTCTTATTCAAAAGCTCGCTATTTAGCGGGCTTTTTTTTTCGCCTTCCCTAGCACCTTTAAATAATTCCCTCTTTTACTAAAGTTCTTCTTATCCACGCCGTTAAAAGAGCATCGAGCGAGGAACATCATGCAAATTCATACGTTAGACAAAGCTGCAATTATCAACGAACTTCAGTTCGGTAATGGTATTAACCATGCCGTACACGAAGGTCGTCGTGCGGATTTCTCGCTGATTCTGTCTATGTTCTCTAATGATGTTCGCGATGTGGTCCCAGTTGAAGAGGTCCAGGAAGTCATCACCAGTGACAGTATTCTTCGCCAACAATTGGGTTTATCGCAACCTCAAGCTCTTCGTTCTGATAGCAGCAGCTATGAACTCGCAGCTGAACAAGCGAAACAGTTTCACGATGCAGGATTGCCTTCCGCAAAGCTGAGCCATTACCTAAAACCAGATGCGCTGACTTACCTGCCTGAAGACACATTCAACCTACCAGAGGAGGTTTATCACAACCTATCTGGTCATGAGCGACGCAGATTGGGCGAACGCAACAAACAACTGATCCCAGATGCTGGGCTATATAATCAGCTAGTGACGGCTCAACGTCAGCATCAAATTCAAGCTAAAGCATAGAGATCCGCTTTTTATCCAATAGCTTGCAATACCTACACGTCAGAAATGTGACGTCTTACAAATTACCGCACAATAGTCCTCACTCGAAAGCGTTAGTTTGAAGCCTTTCACACTGAACTCAACGAATTTCAACCATGCTATTAGCACAAACCACTGGTGTATTGTTTTTCACATATGGATACAGTGAAGGTGCTATGGATATCAAAGAATCAATTATTCTCGTCACGTCTGCAGGTTCGGTTATAGGAAGAACCTGTGCAAATCACTTTGCTCACCTTGGAGCAACGTTGATTCTTTGTGACCAAAATTCTAGCGCTTTGAGAGCGAGCTATGAGCAAATCAGCGCTTTCACTGACAAAGTGTATGCGATGAATGTGTGTAGTGATAACACAACGTCCATTAACTTATTGTTTGACCAGATAGAATCACAGCTACGTGCGACACCAGATGTGATTGTTAATTGCTGGACCAGCTCTCCTATGCCTGGCTTAATGGCGCCAGAACCAATGAGTACTTACATTGATCACTTGTCGTCTGCGGCACGCTTCCTTTATACCTACGGCCAAGTAGGAGCAGAGCGCTTTCGAGCCAGAAACAAGAAAGGCGTCATTGTTAACGTCATTTCTCATGACAACCATGAAGACTTTACGGGAGTTGAAAGCATGGCGGCGTTGGTGTCAGGTTTTACTCACAGCTGGGCAAAAGAACTCACACCATTCAACATTCGAGTGGGCGGCGTTATTCCCTCGGTAAATCATACAAAAGAAGAGCTCAACGAGAGACACTGGGCTGAGATCCAAGACGAACTAGTCCGCAACACAGCATACATCGTCGCGAATGAATACTTCAGTGGCCGAGTAGTTGCGACCGAAGTGTAAGCATACACAGCAACTCTGTTTTCCCAAGCCAGATGTAACTCCTGCACCAAAATAAAAAAAGCCCCAGTCATTTGACTGGGGCTTTAACCTTTTCCCGATTAAGGTTCCGTGCTAGCGAAAACCTTGCTCACTCGATTTTTTAATTACGCGTCAGCTTTTTCTTTCTTTGCTTTAGGTGCTGCTTTTGCTGCTTCTTGGTCTGCTTTCTTCTTGATAACAGTTGTACCTTCGAAAGTTTCGCCTTCAACAAATGCTTTACCGTAGTAAGAAGCCATCAACACATCTTTAAGTTCGCTGATTAGAGGGTAACGTGGGTTCGCACCAGTACATTGGTCATCGAACGCTTCTACCGCTAGCTCATCCAGTTTCGCTACGAAATCTGATTCAGCAACACCTGCCGCTTGGATAGACATTGGGATGTCTAGGTTAACTTTTAGTTCATCCAACCATGCTAGTAGACGTTCAATCTTCTGAGCAGTACGGTCACCTTCTTGGCTTAGGCCTAGGTGGTCAGCAACTTCAGCGTAACGACGACGTGCTTGTGGACGGTCGTATTGAGAGAACGCAGTTTGTTTAGTTGGATTGTCGTTCGCGTTGTAACGTACCACGTTAGAGATAAGTAGTGCGTTAGCTAGGCCGTGTGGCAAGTGGAACTCAGCACCCAGTTTGTGAGCCATTGAGTGACAAACACCTAGGAATGCGTTCGCAAATGCAACACCAGCGATAGTAGCTGCGTTGTGTACTTTCTCACGAGCGATTGGGTCATTTGCACCGTTCGCATAGCTTGATGGTAGGTACTCTTTTAGCATCTTAAGTGCTTGAAGAGCTTGGCCATCTGAGTATTCGTTAGCAAGAACTGATACGTAAGCTTCTAGAGCGTGAGTTACTGCATCGTAACCACCAAATGCTGTTAGAGACTTAGGCATGTTCATTACTAGGTTCGCATCAACGATTGCCATGTTTGGCGTGATTTCGTAGTCAGCTAGTGGGTATTTCGCACCAGTCTTGTCGTCAGTAACAACCGCGAATGGCGTAACTTCTGAGCCAGTACCTGAAGTTGTAGTGATACATACAAGCTCAGCTTTTTTACCCATTTTAGGGAACTTGTAGATACGTTTACGGATGTCCATAAAGCGCATTGCTAGTTCTTCAAAGTGAGTTTCTGGGTGTTCGTACATTACCCACATGATTTTCGCTGCATCCATTGGTGAACCACCGCCTAGCGCTAGGATAACGTCAGGTTGGTAGCTAGCCATTTGAGCCGCACCTTTTTCTACTACAGACAGTGTTGGGTCAGCTTCAACATCGAAGAATGTTTGAACTTCCATGCCTTGAGCTTTCAGTAGGCTTACTACGTCATCTGCGTAACCGTTGTTGAATAGGAAACGGTCAGTTACTAGGAATGCACGTTTCTTACCTTCTAGGTCGCCAAGCGCGATTGGAAGGCTACCACGACGGAAGTAGATTGACTTAGGTAGTTTATGCCACAACATGTTTTCAGCTCGCTTCGCTACAGTTTTCTTGTTGATTAGGTGTTTAGGACCTACGTTCTCAGAGATAGAGTTACCACCCCAAGAACCACAACCTAGCGTTAGAGATGGCGCAACGTTGAAGTTGTACAAGTCACCGATACCACCGTGAGTAGTCGGGATGTTGACTAGGATACGAGCTGTCTTCATCTTGTCACCGAAGTAACGGATACGATCAGCGTTAGTATCTTGGTTAGTGTAAAGACCAGATGTGTGGCCGATACCACCAATCTCAACCATAGTTACCGCTTGAGCAACCGCGTCTTCGAAGTTGTCAGCACGGAATAGACCTAGAGTTGGAGATAGTTTCTCGTGAGCGAATGCGTCATCGTGAGATACTTTACCCAGACCTTCACCAACAAGAACTTTAGTGTCTGCTGGAACTTTAACGCCTGCCATTTCAGCGATTGCTGCTGCTGGCTGACCTACGATTTTCGCGTTTAGCGCGCCATCGATAAGAAGAACTTTACGAACTTTATCAGCTTCTGCTTTGCTTAGGACATACGCTTTGTGAGAAGCAAAACGCTCTTTCACTTCGTCGTATACTTCGTCAACTACGATTGCAGCCTGCTCAGAAGCACATACTACACCGTTGTCGAAAGTCTTAGACATAAGGATAGAAGCAACAGCACGTTTGATGTCTGCTGTTTCATCGATAACAACAGGAACGTTACCTGCACCTACACCGATTGCTGGCTTACCAGAAGAGTAAGCGGCTTTAACCATGCCTGGACCACCAGTTGCAAGGATAAGAGCGATGTCATCGTGTTTCATTAGAGCGTTTGAAAGCTCAACAGAAGGCTGGTCGATCCAACCGATGATGTCTTTTGGTGCGCCTGCTGCTACTGCTGCATCTAGAACGAGTTTAGCTGCATCGTTAGTTGAGTTTTTCGCACGTGGGTGTGGTGAGAAGATGATACCGTTACGAGTCTTCAAAGAGATTAGAGATTTGAAGATCGCTGTAGAAGTTGGGTTAGTCGTTGGTACGATACCGCAGATGATGCCTACAGGCTCAGCGATAGTCATAGTACCTAGGTTGTCATCCTCTTCTAAGATGCCACACGTTTGTTCGTCTTTGTATTTGTTGTAGATAAACTCAGAAGCAAAGTGGTTCTTGATTACTTTATCTTCAACAATACCCATACCAGATTCTTCTACCGCTTGTTGAGCTAGCGGGATACGGGCCTGGTTAGCTGCAAGCGATGCTGCACGAAAGATTTTATCTACTTGCTCTTGAGAGTAAGTAGCGAACTCTTCTTGCGCTTTCTTAACGCGAGCAACCATTGCATCTAGTTCAGCCATATTAGTTACAGGCATAGGGAATCTCCTAAAATTAACAAATATTAAAAACTTTTTACTAAGGCTATTACTTATCGTTTTTACTGTTTATCAGTCACTTAGAAAACAAACGTCTTAGTAAATTGCTTTCAGGACTGAGTATAATATTTCAGAGTGTGAAAAAAATTGACTTGGATCAGTTCTCACCACCTAAATACTACCAAAGTGGTGCCTCATCACACCAAAATGACATAAATCACTGATAAACAAATAAATTAACTTTCATTTTTTATTGAGTAAAAAAGAAGCAAATGGACAAATAAATAAAAGAAACTACAACAACCTGTAAAAAAGTTTCATTTTTGACCAACAAAATTACATGTAGGCCCAATTCTTTGTGCTACTGAGAGTATATCGAACCGAATACATCTCTCTACAAACCACCTTGGTTTTTATCAAAAATGTGCGAATGTTAACGTTTATGTAAAACAGTGCAATTTATCAGCAACTTTATACGTAACATTTCCTTTCCAGATTAGATACAGTTTATTAAAGAATTAGTTTTTCTCACTTAAATGGCAGGGAATGCGTTAGTTTTTTTCATTTCTTACAACCTAACTTTTGCCTTACATTACGCCCAAATTACCCCTTCTCCTTTTCACTAATGTGAACTTTGATGAGTACGCAACATGCAAACTTTTGAACTTGCTATCTTCTTGCAGTTTTTTCTCGGTTTGGTCGCCGCAGTAAACCCTGTTGGTATCATGCCTGTGTTTGTGTCACTAACCGGGCATATGACTCCAGACGAAAAGCGCAATACGGCAACAACAGCAAATGTGGCTGTTGCGATCATCCTGATCATTTCGCTTTTTGCTGGTCAGTTACTGTTAGACATGTTCAGTATTTCTCTGGATTCGTTTCGTGTCGCTGGCGGGTTGCTATTACTTAGCATCGCATTCTCGATGATGAGCGGTAAACTGGGGGAAGATAAGCAGAACAAACAAGAGAAAACGGAATACGTCAGTCGTGAACAGATTGGTGTGGTCCCTCTTGCCATGCCTTTAATGGCAGGTCCTGGTGCAATCAGTTCGACTATTGTTTATGGTGCACGCTACCCAAGCATGTTCGATACCGTGGGCATTAGTATTACGATTGGTTTGTTCTGCCTTTGTTCATGGCTATTATTCCGTTCTGCCCCATTGATCGTACGATTTTTAGGTCAAACTGGAATCAACGTCATTACTCGTATCATGGGTTTGATATTGGGCGCGCTTGGCATAGAGTTTATTGCGAATGGCTTACGCAACTTATTTCCAGGATTAGCCTGAGTTTCTATAAAATTGTATGATAGAGCGATTCAACAATGGATCGCTTTGTCATGACGACTGACTCTCTTAAACATACTCTATATGTCACCATTTTTGGTACTCATACCAAAGCTGGTAAAACGTTCGATATTGCTCTCATTATCGCGATCATCAGTTCGTTAATCGTACTGGTGTTAGATTCGATACCCTCCGTTCGGGCCGAGTGGGAAAAAGAGCTGAAGTTTATTGAATACACATTTACTGGCCTATTCACGATTGAATACCTTCTAAGGCTTTATTGCTCCCCCAAACCTGCCGCCTACGCAAAGAGTTTTTATGGTGTCGTCGATTTACTTGCGATTTTGCCCACTTATTTAGCACTCTTCTTCCCATCGGCTTCGTTTATGGGTGTGATCAGGGCGCTGCGAGTGATGCGAATATTCCGCATACTCAAGTTAGTCCGATACCTCCAAGAGTCCAATATCCTCTTACGTTCACTGCTTATGGCGCGCAGAAAGATTTTTATCTTCTTTAGCTCCGTCGCCATTATGGTAACGATTTTCGGCTCATTGATTTTTATCATTGAAGGACCTGAAAACGGATTTACTAGCATTCCTAAAAGTATTTATTGGGCGATCGTGACCATCACAACGGTTGGGTATGGTGACTTGGTCCCTCAAACAGACCTAGGTAAAGGGCTTGCATCACTCACCATGTTACTGGGTTATTCCATTTTGGCGGTACCTACAGGTATTTTCACTGCCGAACTGCACCAAGAGATGCAATCGCACAAAGTATTGGTGAAATGCCCAAACTGCTCCCACGCAGGGCACGACTCTGACGCAATTTACTGTAAACATTGTGGTAGTGAACTGGCCGATCCAGACAAAAGAGTCGTTCGAACGGAAGACGACGCATGAAAAAAGAGCTCCTTAAGGAGCTCTTTTATTTTGTCATCAAATAAAGGATTGATGTGATTATGCTTTCTCAGACAGAATAATTCGCAGAGTACGACGCAATGGCTCCGCAGCACCCCAAAGCAGTTGGTCACCAACAGTGAAAGCATTTAGGAAATCATCACCCATTGCCATCTTACGTAGACGACCCACTGGTACAGACATTGTGCCCGTAACTTTTGCCGGTGTTAGCTCTTGAGCAGTGATGTCACGGTCGTTAGGAATCACTTTCACCCAATCGTTATGAGTGGCGATGATTTCTTCGATTTCGTCCATTGGTACATTTTGTTTAAGCTTGATAGTAAGTGCTTGAGAGTGACAACGCATCGCGCCAATACGCACACAAGTACCGTCAATTGGAACAGGTGAACTTTGAGAACCCAAAATTTTATTCGCCTCAGCGCCCGCTTTCCACTCTTCTTTACTCTGACCATTATCGCGCTTCACATCGATCCATGGGATCAACGAACCAGCTAGTGGCACACCGAACTTATCGGTAGGGAAAGAGCCGCTGCGCATTGTATCCGCGACTTTCTTATCGATATCTAGGATAGAGCTTGATGGGTTTGCAAGTTCAGAGCTAACAGAGTCATTGATAACGCCCATTTGCGAGATCAATTCACGCATATTTTGCGCACCAGCACCAGATGCGGCTTGGTAAGTCATTGCGCTTGTCCACTCAACAAGGCCTTTCTCAAATAGACCACCTAGCCCCATTAGCATTAAACTAACCGTACAGTTACCACCGACAAATGTGTTCGTGCCACCGTGGATGCCTTGTTGGATTTGCTTTAAGTTCACTGGATCAAGTGTGATGATCGAATCTTCAGCCATACGTAGCGTAGAGGCCGCGTCAATCCAGTAGCCTTTCCAACCAGCCTGACGAAGTGCAGGGAAAACTTTTTCTGTGTAGCTACCACCTTGACAGGTGATTACCGCATCAAGCTGTTTTAAGCTTTCAATATCATACGCGTCTTGCAGTAAGCCTGCGTCTTTTCCTAAGTTAGGAGCAGGAATACCAACTTGAGAAGTACTGTAGAATACTGGTTCGATTAGGTCGAAGTCTTTCTCTTCAACCATACGCTGCATAAGGACTGAACCAACCATACCGCGCCAACCAACTAAACCAACTCTCATCGTATTAACTCTCCATGTATTAAAAAACCTACCCCATAGTTAATTTTTCACAGCAAAATCTCAACCCCTATTTTGTAAATAAGCGCGTTTTTTAACCTTTTCCTCTGAAAAACCGGGTTACACGAGATTTTTTAGTGTTTGGTTTGCGGTTTTAACCATTTTTCAAGTAGGGAAAGCACTTTAGCCCCCTAATTGGTCTTACCACTCAATGAGAAAATAACACATGAAGCACAATAATTTCACATTACACAACATTTAAAACCAAAAAAGTTAAAACAAACTAACAGTTAATTTCACAAGCAAACGTTTTTACCGACGAACATCAAGATAAAACACCAAATGTTCGAAATATAATTTTTGTTAATGTATGTTATGCGCGATTACAACAAGGAGCGCCTTCCTCTATTGCTCCAAGATTGACAGAGGCACATATGAAGCAAGTTACACCACGCCTACCAAGCTTGATACAGGTATTTATCTCGCTCGGTTTATTTCTCCTGCTGGCATTTTCGTTCACAGCCAAGCTAGACCTACCGATTCAGCTAGCGCTATACATCGGTTGGTTCATTGTCATGATATTGGGCATAAAGCTTGGCCATCAGTATAAAGATCTGGAAAAAGCAGCACTAAATGGCATCTCCAATGGACTTGGAGCCGTTTTAATCCTTTTGGCCGTTGGCGCGCTTGTAGGTACTTGGATCTCTGGTGGTATTGTTCCAACCATTATTTACTACGGCCTTAAAGCAATCCACCCTTCCATCTTTTTGCTCGCGACCATGATCATCTGTTCATTGACTGCGCTAGCGACTGGCACGTCTTGGGGTGCGGCTGGCACGGCAGGTATTGCAATGATGGGTATCGGTCAAGGTCTTGGTGTTCCTGCACCAATCACTGCAGGTGCCGTACTTTCAGGCTGTTACTTTGGTGACAAAATGTCGCCTCTATCGGATTCAGTAATCCTTGCTTCATCTATGTCTAACGTTGAAGTGATGGAACATATTAAAGGCATGTTGCCGATAGCACTCATTAGCTACATTATTACAGGCATTATGTTTACTGCATTTGGCTTCCACTACGCAGGTCAAGTTGACATGAGCCAGGTAGACTCTGTCATTAAAGCGATGGAACAACAGTTCTACATCACCCCTTACTCATTTGTTCCTGTGATCATCGTATTGTCACTTCTAGCGATGCGTATGCCTTCATTCCCAGTGATCAGTTTTGGTTCTCTGCTAGGTATTATTTGGGCAGTGATGATCCAAGATGTCGATTTCCTAACCGCGTTCAACACGGCTTGGGCTCCGTTTGCAATCTCATCTGGCGTAGATTTCATTGACTCAATCCTTAACCGTGGCGGCATGTCTTCAATGCTTGGGTCGGTAGCGGTTATCGTATTTGGCCTTGGTTTTGGTGGTCTACTAGATAAAGTAGGCGTGCTAGAGACTATCGCGAAGCTGTTTGAAAAACGCGTTCAAAGTGCAGGTTCATTGGCAACAAGCACAATTGGTACGGCCTTTATGGGCAACGTATTTGGTTCAGCGATGTACGTTTCACTTATCCTGACCCCAAAAATCTGTGCGAAGAACTATGACCGTCTAGGCTACAAACGTAAGAATTTGTCTCGTAACGCAGAATTTGGCGGCACGCTAACCTCAGGTATGGTCCCTTGGAGTGACAACGGTATCTACATGGCCAGTATTTTGGGTGTTGCTACACTGTCTTATGCCCCGTTCATGTGGCTGAGTTTTGTATGTATCATCGTAACGATATTCACTTCTTACATGGGTTGGTTTGTTGATAAGTGCGAACCAACAGCAGAAGCAGTTGAAGAAGCTGAAGGCGAATTAAAGCAGCAAACCGCTTAACTTCGTAGAGATAGGAAGAACCTCCCTTCCGAATTCAATGACCCGTCCTGATATGGGTTGACACTTTTTAACTAAAACGCTCGATGTACTTCATCGGGCGTTTTGTATTTTAAAG
>NZ_JAWOTP010000005.1:0-272607 GCF_033338935.1 Vibrio sp. Vb0598
TTGGCGCTGGACTAAACAAAGGCCCCCTTTTAGGGGGCTCACACAAAGCCACCTTCTTTAGAAGGTGGTAATTTACTTGTCTCTGCAAATGTCAAATAAGTCGAGTCATGCTAAATCAACTCTTCGTTGATGCCAAAATCGGTTGGGAGCCAATGAGAAGTTACTTCCTTTGGTTCTTGAACGAGCCAATCCAGAGGTGCATCGGACAGGAGTTCATCGTAATTTTCTTTGATCATTAAGACATCCATGTACGTCTCTCCAAGTTTGTGGTCACTGCCTTTACTTTAAAATTAGAACATGTCAGTCACGTGATCAATGCATGACGATTCGATTGATCACTTATGTTGCTATGTTTCTGGTTGCGTATGGGTTTTGGGGGCTTATCCACATTTTCTGTGGATAACCTGTACCAAAGGTCGTGCGTATCTAAACTTGCAAAGAAAATTTCATAAAATTAGAGGCTTATATCAAAAAGAATTCTGCCTGACTTTTCATCTGAAAGCGTCTTGATGAGTGCTCGAAGAATAGTTGAGTTATTCAGTTATAAGTACGTTCGACTTGGCAACATAAGTTGTTTAACGGGCTTTACCCACAAGCGCCAACTAACCGTGAGTTTTGGTCGATTCGGGTTGCTCGATTTTTATCTTGATTCGGCCTTCTTTGGTTTGTACCCAGCGCAATGTCATTTCTAACGTTATGGTTACGGAGGCACTCAACATAACGAAAATAGCCAGCATAATTACTAACTGGTATTTAATCGCAACCATCGGGCTCGCGCCACCTAGAATTTGACCGGTCATCATACCCGGTAAGGTAACCAGCCCTGTAGTGGCCATAGAAGCTAAAGTCGGGGCAAGGGACTTTCTAAGAGCCTCCTGAATGAAGGGGAAGGATGCGTAGCGAGGAGAGGCTCCAAGTGAGATTGCAGCCTCATATTCTGCTTGTCTCTGCTCAAAAGCCGTAAACAAATTCTGAAGAGCGATGATATTACTACTCAAGCTGTTACCCAATAACATACCAGCAAGTGGGATCATGTACTGCGCATTGTAAATAGGGGATGGTTGCACTAGGCCTGCTGTAATTGCAATCAGAAGTGGTATTAGACCACAGGTAAGGCCCGTTAGTAGCGGAAGCATAAGTGGCTTTTTAGGTAACTGAGCTTTTCCCGCAATTGAGCTGGCACCAATCAGTAGCATGATGGCAAGCCAAAGTATATTGACAAGTAAACTGTTTAATTGAAAAAGATATTCTAAATACACGCCAATCAATATGAGCTGAAGTGTCATTCGGATAACACTGATTATGGTGTCTTTTGCTATCCCTAATTTGTAGCGGGCATTGATAAAAAAGGGGACCAATAAAATCAAACCAAACAGTGCCAGTTTGACCCAGCTTATATCCACCACGTTATCCATAATCGCTCCTTGAAAGTACGCGAATAATTGTATCTAAGCCTCTCCTTTATATGAACCACTACGTGCACTTTTTGCTGTTCTTAAAGTAAACCTTGAGTGCTATTTTAGACATTAATACGCAGCATTCTGTTTACAAGTGGTTATCTTTTTCCGAGTTTTTAAGTCGATTTATGGCATGGTAATTACGATTTAAATGTGATCGATGTTTCTTAAATGTTGGTTATTTAACAACTACTTAAAAGACTTATTTTGTCACATCTGTTCATGTTTTTTAATAAATAACATCAATCCATCATATCTCTGGATGAGCTCAAAAAAGTGTTGAATTACAAGGTCTGAGGTCGCTTATTTGATTGAACCCTACTATTAGTATGGTCTAACATTTTCCATTAGAGATTGTAAAAAACTTAAGCTTGGTTACGCGGGCTTTTCAATAACACTAGATACAAAATAGGCAAATGTATGAGTGATGTTAATAAAATTGAGAGTGGTGAAAAACGCTCCCTGGAGTGGAAGTCGTTCCTCTTCATTGCAGTTGTTCTCTTCCCAATTCTGAGTGTGGCCTTTGTCGGCGGCTACGGGTTCATCGTTTGGATGTTGCAAGTCTTCTTCTTTGGGCCTCCAGGCGCGCACGGCATGTAAGCCAGTGAGCTCATAACCACACTTTTGAAAAGATTTTAAGAGAGCAAATAATGAAATCATTAATCATTAAACTGTGGCGTACCATGACGCGCCCAGCTGTACATATCAGCCTAGGTGTGCTGACTATGGGCGGCTTTATTGCTGGTGTTATCTTTTGGGGTGGCTTTAACACCGCTCTAGAAGCAACCAACACAGAAGAATTCTGTATTAGTTGTCACACAATGCGTGACAACGTGTACGTTGAGCTACAAGAAACGGTGCACTGGAAAAACCACTCTGGTGTTCGTGCTACCTGCCCTGATTGTCACGTTCCACATAACTGGACAGATAAGATCGCTCGTAAGATGCAAGCTTCTAAAGAAGTATTTGCACAAGTATTTGGCAACTACGACGAACCGGGGGTGTTCGAAGAGCGTCGTATCGAACTTGCTAAACACGAATGGGATCGTTTCTCGGCAAACAAATCTCTGGAGTGTAAAAACTGTCACAACTACGAATCGATGGATTTCGAGCAAATGTCTCCTACGGCTCGTATCCAAATGAAGCAAGCCGCTGAGAAAGATCAAAGCTGTGTTGACTGTCACAAGGGTATTGCGCACAACCTACCAGCAGGCATGGACAGCATTGGCGGTATCGTGGGTGATCTAGAGGGTATGACTTCTAACACTGATTACGGCGTTGGTCAGCAACTCGTGAGCGTTCGTCACCTACCAATTTACTTTGATGCGCAAGGCAGTAAAGAAGCTGGTCTTCTTAATCCTGCATCGACCGTTAAAGTTCTTGAAGACAAAGGCGAGTTTGTTGAGATCGAAATTGACGGTTGGCGCAAAGCAAAAGGTTTTGGTCGTGTAATTCAAGAAGACTTCGGTAAGAACATTGCGACTGCGTCTCTGATGAAAGAAGCAGCAACAGACAACAACATTGTGACGACTGGTGAGAAAAAAGTGGATGAGTTAACAGGCCTTCCTTGGGAAAAAGTAGCGGCGAAAGTATGGATTAAGAAAGAGTCTATGCTGAACGACATCAATCCTGTTTGGGAAAAATCTCGTGAAGCCTACAAGACCAATTGTTCTGTATGTCACACTCAACCTGCGGAAGCGCACTTCGACGCGAACACCTGGCCAGGTATGTTCGACGGTATGTTGGCGTTCGTTAACCTAGATACAGACAGTGAAGCACTGATCTTGAAGTATCTACAGAAACACTCTTCAGATTATGCTGAAGGTCACCACTAATAAGCGTCGGATTGGAGTAATTTTAAATGGCTATTACACGAAGAAGTTTTCTTAAAGGTGTAGCAACCACAAGTGCAGCGTCAGTAATTGGTCCTAGCTTATTGGCGTCCGCCTCTGCAAATGCCGTTGAGACGACAGGTACTTGGAAAGTAACCGGTTCTCACTGGGGCGCGTTTCGCGCCCACATCTACGCGGGTAAAGTTCAAGAGATCAAGCCGCTAGAGCTAGACAAAAACCCAACAGAAATGTTGAACGGTATCAAGGGTATTATCTACAGCCCTTCACGTGTTCGTTACCCAATGGTTCGTCTAGATTGGTTGAAGAAACATAAATACAGCGCAGATACTCGCGGTAACAACCGTTTCATCCGAGTAACTTGGGATGAAGCGCTAGATTTGTTTTATCGCGAACTAGAACGTATTCAAAAAGACTACGGCCCATGGGCGCTGCATGCAGGTCAAACAGGTTGGAACCAAACGGGTTCATTTAACAACTGTACTGCGCACATGCAACGTGCAGTAGGTATGCATGGCAACTTCATCACTAAAGTAGGTGACTACTCGACGGGTGCAGGTCAAACCATTATGCCGTACGTGCTAGGCTCAACCGAAGTTTATGCACAAGGTACGTCTTGGTCTGAGATCCTAGAAAACTCTGACAACATCGTTCTTTGGGCTAACGACCCAGTGAAAAACCTTCAAGTAGGTTGGAACTGTGAAACGCATGAGTCGTTTAAGTACCTTGCACAACTAAAAGAAAAAGTGGCGAAAGGTGAGATCAACGTTCTATCTGTAGACCCAGTGAAGAACAAAACTCAGCGCTACTTAGAGAACGATCACTTGTACATCAACCCGCTGACAGACGTAGCGTTCATGCTCGCTGTGGCACACGTGTTGTACAACGAAAACCTGTACGATAAGAAGTTCATTGATACTTACTGTCTCGGCTTTGAAGAGTTCATTCAATACGTTCAAGGTAAGACAAAAGACAAAGTAGAGAAGACGCCTGAATGGGCAGCAGCGATTTGTGGCGTGAAAGCGGACAAGATCCGTGAATTCGCACGCATGCTAGTCAGCGGTCGTACACAGATCCTGATGGGTTGGTGTATCCAGCGTCAAGAGCACGGTGAGCAGCCATACTGGGCAGCGGCTGTGGTTGCTGCAATGGTTGGTCAAATCGGTCTACCTGGCGGTGGTATCTCTTACGGTCACCACTACTCAAGTATCGGTGTGCCTTCTACTGGTTTCGCGGGCCCTGGTGGTTTCCCTCGTAACCTTGACCAAGGTATGAAACCGAAGTGGGACAACAACGACTTTAACGGCTACAGTCGTACTATCCCAGTTGCACGTTGGATCGACTGTCTGCTAGAACCTGGCAAAGAGATCAACTACAACGGCGGTAAAGTGAAACTGCCAGACTTCAAGATGATGGTTATCTCGGGTTGTAACCCATGGCACCACCATCAAGATCGTAACCGCATGAAGAAAGCGTTCCGCAAACTTCAAACGGTTGTAACGATCGAGTTTGCTTGGACTGCGACATGTCGTTTCTCAGATATCGTTCTACCGGCGTGTACGCAATGGGAACGTAACGACATCGACGTATACGGTTCATACTCGAACAAAGGTCTGATTGCAATGCATCGCCTCGTTGATCCATTGTTCCAATCTAAGCCTGACTTCCAAATCATGAGTGAACTAACTCAGCGTTTTGGTCGCCGCGAAGAATACACTCGTGGTATGAGCGAGATGGAATGGATCGAAAGCCTTTACAACGATTGTAAAAAAGCGAACGAAGGTAAGTTCGAAATGCCAGAATTCAACGAGTTCTGGGAGAAGAGCGTACTAGACTTCGGTGAAGGTAAACCTTGGGTTCGTCATGCGGACTTCCGTAAAGACCCTGAGCTGAATCCACTAGGTACGCCGTCTGGCTTCATCGAGATCACGTCTCGTAAGATCGGCCGTTACGGTTACGAACACTGTCAAGAGCACCCAATGTGGTTCGAAAAATCAGAGCGTTCACACGGTGGCCCTGGTTCAGACAAATACCCATTCTGGTTGCAGTCTTGTCACCCAGACAAGCGTCTGCACTCTCAAATGTGTGAGTCTGAAGAGTTCCGCGCGACATACGCGGTGCAAGGTCGTGAGCCTGTTTACATCAACCCAGCGGATGCCAAAGCAAAAGGTATCAAAGATGGTGATTTGGTACGTGTATTCAACGGTCGTGGTCAGCTGTTAGCCGGTGCTGTTTTGACTGACAGCTACCCACGTGGCGTTATTCGTATCGAAGAAGGTGCATGGTACGGTCCTCTAAACGAGAAAGAAGGCGCAATCTGTACCTACGGTGATCCTAACACGCTAACGCAAGACATCGGTTCTTCTGAGCTTGCACAGGCGACTTCTGCGAACACATGTATCGTAGACTTCGAGAAGTTCACAGGTAAAGTGCCGCCAGTCACTTCATTTGGTGGTCCGATCGAAGTTGCTTAATTAGTGCAGTTTGCATAAATCGAAATACCAGCCTCAGGGCTGGTATTTTTTTATCAAAATTTCAGTGAGCGTTGTCTCAATAGTAACTTCATAACGTTAAACGAGACTGGTATTCGTGATGATGGTAACGAATTGGGTGAGACAAGCAGGAGATAATGCGCCAAGCTAAACAATAATAATTAAGTGAGTAGACCCTTTATGGCTCAGAGCATTCAATTAGCAAATCACACTGAGATCACTGTGAATAACAATGACTTCCAAGTTGAAGTCGAGGGTAATCAATTACATTTTTCTTTTGCTGGTCTCCACAATAAAACCTTTACCGACCGTGAAGTGTTGCTCGAAATGCCGTTTTTGTACGAGCACGAGGCCAACGTAATTGGGGATGGTTTTCAAATGTTGGCGCAAACGGCGGGAACGATCAATCACCCCGTTGATATTGGTCGCTGCCCAGACAATAATCCTTCTTATCGAATCTACCCTAAAGATGCCCCTAAGCGTTATTACAACTATTTAGTGGTGGAAGGTTCAGCGGGCTACACATTATTTGGCTTCACATCATGTCATCGCTTTGCAGGCTATTTTGATGTTGTGCTGCGTGATGGGCATTGGGTTTTATCAGCCGCAATTGATGGTGAGTTGACTCAAGTGGCGGATTGGGAAAGTAATCAACTTGAGTCCGTGGCGGTACTCTGCGGTCAATCACTGTCCGAGCTTTATCAAACCTATGGCGAGATGATTGCAGAGCATCATCCTGTTCGCCAAGGTGTGACACAAGATGCGCCTGTTGGTTGGTGTTCGTGGTACGCGTACTACGCAGACGTGACAGAGCAAAACATCATGCAGAACGTAGATTGCATGCAAGATAAGCTCGAAGACCTAGAGTGGGTACTTCTGGATGATGGCTATCAAGCCTTTATGGGCGATTGGTTAACCCCATCAGATAAGTTTTCTGGTGGCGTAAAAGAGCTCATTCATAACATCCGTGCAAAAGGCAAAAAGCCGGCGATTTGGATGGCGCCCTTTATTGCTCAACCTGAGTCGGAGATCTTCAAACAGCATCCAGATTGGTTTGTTCGCCACAAGGATGGTGGCTTACTTAAAGCAGAAGATGTCACATATGGTGGTTGGCGATGCACGCCTTGGTACATACTCGATACCTCAAACCCAGAAGTGCAAGACCATCTGACGCATGTAGTCTCTGTCATGAGACAAGAGTGGGGCGTTGAGTTGTTCAAGCTAGACGCGAACTATTGGGGCACCTTAAAAGGTGTTCGTAAACAATCAGGTATTACAGGCGTTGAGGCGTATCGCTTAGGAATGGAAGCGATTGCCAAAGGCGCTGGTGATGCGTGGCTTTTAGGTTGCAACGCGCCAATGTGGCCATCTCTGGGGCTTGTGGATGCAATGCGTGTTTCTGACGATGTAGAGCGTCATAGTCATCGATTCGAGCAGATAGCCAGAGAAACCTTTTACCGTAGTTGGCAGCACCGAAAACTGTGGCAAATTGACCCGGATTGCGCGACATTCACTTCACTAGCTAACCAAGCCGCATCCAGAGAAGAGTATGAATTTCATCGCACGGTGTTATTAGCGAGTGGTGGTTTGCTGCTGTCTGGTGACCCGCTCCCTGAGATTACGCCGTTTGCTAAGAAGACACTGTCTAAGCTCATGTTACGTCAACAACGTAACCAACAATCTGCAAAGTTTACCGCTTTGAGTTTAAATCACGCGTTTTTAAAACTAACGACGAAGAATGACCTCCATTGTTTGTTTAATTATGCGAGTTACGGAGCGATGGAATTTACGCTGACGTCTGATCAACCGGTGGACTGGTATGATTACTGGACAGGGGAAAAGCTAAACCAAGAACCTTGCCAGTTGTTAATGGTGAGCGTGGATAAAGGGCTCAATGCGAAAGCGATCGTTACAGCATAACGTGAAGTAAATCGCCCAATACTAAGAACAAGAAAGGAGCCTATTGCGGCTCCTTTCTCGTTTGATGCCCTGAGCGTTAGAACTCGAATAAAAAGTAATACCCGTATCCAACAATAAACGCAGGAATGGACGAGTAAATAGTCGCGACCAAAGCAGCTTTCGGTGCCATTGCAATAGCGGGGAATAGGGCGTCACCATCGTTAGAAATCGCATTGGCCAGTTGCGCAGAAAGTGGCGCTGCACCAGAAATGTATAGGCTAGTGACTAAAATTTGCGGTCCACAACCAGGCAACATACCAATGGCTAGGCCAGCTAATGGCATCCAAATTCCCCAATGAGAAAAGGTTTCTACAAGGTCGAGTCCAGAAAAATAGGTCGTCAGTTCAAACGCCAGAAACGCCACGATCACCCAAGCACTGACGAAGTTTGTGTCTTGAGCCGCTTTTTGAATTGGGTGCGAGTCCACAATTTTTTCATCTTCAGAGACTGTTGACTGATAATCGCCGAGCTCTTTTGTCATCGCCCACAACGACATTGTGATCACCGCGAAGATAGCGCCTAGCCATTCAATGGTATTGGTCTGCAAAGACAACAGCTGATTAATATCGATTTGGAAAGACATTAACACAGCAACGACACTAGCAGGCACAATAAGCCATTTCCAAAATGCGCCTTGTAGATTGATTGCACGTTGTTCAAGAGGTGTGTGTCGGTCTGTCTGGTGTTGGCAACAAGCATGTGTCTGAGGTGCTTCTTTTGGTTCTGGTCGCAGAAAGTTATCAGCATGAAAAGCATTAACGACCAGTCCTGAAAGAGTACCCACGATAATGCCTAATCCAACCACGCCTAATCCTACACTTGGCTTGGCGGCAAGAAGTAAAAAGGCAGCGTCACCCATTGTTGAAGTAAGTACCGCGACAATCGCACCAAATCCCACTCGGCCACTAATAAATTGCGTTGTCACAACAATAGCGCCACCACAGCCAGGCAATGCGCCCAATAAAGAAGCAAAGAAAACCTGATGATTACGCGAGCGATGGTATAGCTCGGTAATTCGATTGGTTTTCGACATAAAGTTTGAAAGATAATGATAAATAGCCAATGTGGCAGCAACATAGCATGACACCGCCCAGAATGAGTCGGATAGCGTCTGTACGGCAACGTCACGTGTATTTTCATTGCCTAGCAAAATGAGCATGACGATAGGGATCAGCAATCGCTTATAAGCTAAACGAAACTGAGTAGGCTGAAACAACTGTTGTGCAGAGTGTAATAATTGGGTCGCGTTCATCGTTTACTCAAATGCAAATAGGAATAATTATCATTATATGTAAATGAGATTTATTCGCAATAGCATTGTGAACTTTTCTTCGTGTCAAACTCTTTGAAATCAGGTAAAGTATCGGCCTTTGTGAGCAAACACGCCCTAATTAACTGTATTAGGCGGCGTATAAAATTGACTTGAATAGGAAGAAACATGATTCTAGTTGTAGGTCATAAGAACCCAGACAGTGACAGTATTTGTAGTGCACTCGTTGCAACTGAACTTCTAAAAGCGCGTGGCGTTGAAGCTATGCCAATTCGCCAAGGCGAAATCAACCGTGAAACTCAGCACATCCTAGAAGTTGCTGGCGCTGAAGTTCCTGAGCTTCGCACATCAGTTGCGGGTGAGACCGTTTGGCTAGTAGATTACTCAGATCTAGCACAAGCACCAGACGATATCGCAGAAGCTGAAATTGCGGGTATTGTTGACCACCACCGTCTCGGTGACGTGATGACAGTAAACCCAATGGAAGCATGGATCTGGCCTGTTGGTTGTACCAACACTGTTCTATTCAACATGTTCAAGATTGAAGGTCACGCGATTACTCCACAAATTGCTAAGCTAATGATGTCAGCAATTCTATCTGACACAGTAGGTTTTGCTTCTCCAACTTGTACACAAAAAGACAAAGATGCCGTTGCTGAACTAGCGGCAATCGCAGACGTACAAGATGTTGACGCGTTCACTAAAGATCTTCTAATTGCTAAAACAAACATCGAAGGTCTATCAGCGGCTGAGCTTGTTGAGAAAGACCTTAAAGGTTACCCATTCAACGGTCGTGACGTAGTGGTTGGTCAAGTTGAACTTGCAACTCTTGAGCAAGTTGACGGTATGATCGAAGCACTAGAAGCAGACCTAGAATCTCGTTGTGAGAAAGATAACCTAGCGTTCGCTGCTGTAATGCTAACAGACATCACGACTGCTCAAACTCGTCTTCTATACAAAGGTGAGTGGGCTGAGAAGCTTGTTAAGCACGAAAAAGACGGCATGCTAATGATGGAAAACACGCTAAGTCGTAAGAAGCAAGGTTGGCCTTGGCTTCAAACTGAGCTAGCTTAATTTTCTAGCATATACTTTAAATGCCCGCCTAGCTGCGGGCATTTTTCTATGGGAAATAGGAGACGAATATGTCTGAGCAACTGACCCAAGAGCAGATGGATACCATTAATCGCTACAACGAAGAGCAACGTTTAAAGTACTGCGTAAAAGAGATTGTGGCGAATCGTAAGGTTTGGATTCTGAAAGACGAACATGGCTGTGTCATGTTAAATACAGAAGATGATGATTGTGTACCAGTATGGCCAAACGAAGAGTTCGCTTTGCAATGGGCGAATGGTGATTGGGAAGATTGCGAGCCAGAAGCGATCTCTCTAAACAAGTGGCACAGCCGTTGGACCTCTGGTCTAGAGGATGACGAGCTATCGATTGTTGTATTCCCAAATCAAAATGAAGAAGGGGTCGTATTGTTTCCTGACGAGTTTGATTTTGAACTGCGCAAACAAGCGAGCCGCCGTTAGTTTTTTGATTAGTACCCATGCAATAAAGAAGCCTGCGTTAAAGCAGGCTTCTTTACATTTGCACGATTACATCTTTGATAAGCTATTTTGTTTGATGGCTTGGCGCTTTATAAAAGTGGCTTTCGACTAATCGTTGAGTAATAGGATGCTCGGGATGAGTCAGTACTTGGTTGGTCTCGCCAAACTCGACCACTTCACCTTCATGCATCACCATCACTTTATCAGTAATATGCTTAACAATGCCAATATGCTGAGACACGTACACAAATGACAATCCCATCTCTTCTTGCAACTCGAGGAATAAGTTAATGATCTGCGAGCGCATTGCCATATCCAAACCGTTTAACGCCTCATCAGCGACAATGATGGAAGGTTGAAGAATAAGTGCACGAGCCAAACATACGCGCTGTTTTTGACCGGCAGCTAGCATTTGTGGATAAAAATAGGCGTGCTCAGGCAGCAATCCTACGCGGAGCAAGGTGTTCTTTACACGCTGCATGCGCGCATCTGGCGGCATGTTGGTATTTCGCTTTAGCGGACCTTCTAAAATACGACCAATCTGGATACGTGGGTTTAACGATGTGTTTGGATCTTGGAAAATCATGCGGATGAGCTTGCAGCGTGTCGCGTAATCTTTGTGCTCCAATCGTTCGCCATTCACACGGATCTCTCCGGAGCTTGGTTCAACAACGCCAGCAAGCATACGAGCTAGTGTGGATTTTCCTGACCCGTTTTGACCAATAAAACCAATAGTTTGTCCTGGCTCTAAAGTAAAGCTTACCGGTTTAACTGCCTCATTAACCTGACGTTTGAACAGACGGGAGCGCGTAACAAATTGCTTCGATAAACTATCGACTTCAAGTAACGCACTCATGACTTTTTCTCCGTGTTCAATGGAAAGTGGCAGTTAAATTTATGATTCTTAATTCGTCTGGTGTGTGGAATTTCTACACATTGTTTCTGCGCATATGGGCAACGTGGTCCGAGGCGACAACCGATAGGCAGATGCTGCAATGGCGGAATCGAGCCCGGTAGGGATTGGAGTTTTTGCTTGTGTGGTACCCAATCATTAAAGTCAGGCATCGCTTTAAGCAAGGCATCGGTGTACGGGTGCTTGGGTGCCGCAATGATTTTACTGGTATCGGCAGACTCCACCGACTGACCACAATACATTACCGTAATACGTCCTGCCCACTGTGTTATGGTCGCTAAGTCGTGGCCGATAAGCAAAATGGTTGTGTTATTAAGTTGGTTCATGCGGCTCAACAGACGCAATATTTGCGATTGGGTAATCGGGTCTAAGTCGTTCGTTGGTTCATCTGCGATCAGCAACTTTGGTTTGGTCGCTATCGCCATGGCAATCATGACTTTTTGGCACTCACCATCAGTCAGTTCATAAGGGTAGCTACCCATTAAACGCTTGTGATCTTTAATGCCTACTTTATGCAGAAGCGCGATGGCTTGTTTTTTACGCCATTTAAATCGCTCCCACCATTTCCCTTCAAACGCGCGAGATGGGATGGACTCGATCAATTGACGTCCCACTTCTTCTGAAGGATCAAGACAGGTTGATGGCTCTTGGAAGATCATCGCAATATCACGGGCAATGACGCGCCGACGCTCTTTTGGTGTAAGCTGAAGCAAGTCAATATTGCCAAGGCGCATACGGTCTGCGGTGATGCGCCAGTTATCTTTACTTACCCCGACAATCGCTTTTGCAACTAAGCTTTTCCCTGAACCAGACTCACCTACAAGACCACGAATTTCGCCTTCGTTCAAAGTTAGGCTCATTCGGTCAACGGCTTTGACCAACCCTTGAGGTGTTTCGATCTCAATGGTCAAATGTCGAATATCTAACAACGGCATTATTCGATCCCCGCATTAAGCGCTTGACGTACACCTTCACCTACTAAGTTTAGGGTAATAACAGTAAACATGATGGTCAGGCCGGGTAGGGTCACTGTCCAAGGTGCAATATAAATAAGCTCGACAGAGTCACCTAATATTGCTCCCCACTCGGTGCTTGGGGCCTGTGCGCCTAGGCCAAGAAAACCCAGTGCCGTAATATCTAAAATCGCAGCAGACAGCGCGAGTGTGATTTCAGCGGCAATGACCGTCAGAATGTTAGGAAGAATTGAACTCCACAGTAAGTAGAAATCATTAGCGCCATCAAGGCGTGCTGCCATTATGTAGTCTTTTTCAACTTCGGTGTGGACTGCGATATAAACAGAGCGAATAAAACGCGGAATCAAAGCTAAGCAGATTGCGAGTAAAATATTGAACCCACCAAAGCCGAGAAATGCCACAAAAATGATTGCTAATAAGAGCGACGGGATCGACATGACGGTATCGAGCAAGTGGTTGAGAGTACTCGACAGTAAGCCTTTCGTCATACCTGCCAATACGCCAATTAAACAGCCTACAACGGCAGCAATTGCGGTGATGGCGACAGCAGCGCCAAATGTTAGCTGAGAGCCCATAATCAGGCGTGAAAGAATATCTCTACCTAAGTCATCGGTCCCCAAAAAGTAATCAACCGTCCCTGCTGGGGCCCATGATGGCGGCACAAGCAACTCACCTGACTGTGCTTGGGCGTCAAATGGTGCAAGTAGGGGGGCAAAAATGGTAATAAGGACGATAAACACCAAGCACCACAAGCCAAACATGGCTAGTCCGTTGGCACGGTAGCTTCGCCAAAATCGCTCAAACTGAGTTGGAATGCGTTCTTCCTGATAAACGTTATTTGTTAGCATACCATTCCTTTCGAACTAAAGGGTTAATCATCGCGCCAATCAAATCCGAGAGTATGTTAGCGGTAAGAACCAAAGTCGCAAGTACCATCACGCCAGCTTGGATAGATGCATAGTCTTGGCTTGCTAGCGCATCTAAAAGCCAACGACCAATACCTGGCCAGTTAAAAATAGACTCCGTGATGATAGCTAAGGTAATCATACTCGAAAGTTGAACACCAACTTTGGGAATGATAGGCGGTATCGCATTCCGCAATACATGTTGAGTTACGATTTCGCGGTTAGAAAGACCTTTGATTCTCGCTGCACGGATGTAGTTTTGGCTCATCACTTCCGCTACCGAGGAGCGCATTAGTCCGACAACCTGGGTGGTTGGAGCCAAAGCAAGCACCAAACATGGCAGCACCATATGCTCAATGACGCTTTGCAGTGCGTGAGCGCGGTATTCACCTTTCGCCATGAATGCGTCGATAATGGCAAATCCGGTTACATGATCAATTTCGTAAAGCAGGTCATATCGTCCTGCCACGGGAAAGAGTTGGTACTCTAATGAAAAAACCATGATAAGTAACAGAGCCACCCAAAAAATTGGGGCGGAATAACCAGACATCGACATGAATGAAATGCTGGTATCGAGCCATTTACCTTGCTTCATCCCAGCCACGGTTCCAAGTGGAATACCGATCAAAAGGGACACCAAAAAGGCAAAAAAGCACAGTTCCAAAGTGGCTGGGAATACAACGGCGAGCTCGTCATAAATCGCGTTGCCGTTTTTACTTATGCCAAAATCAAGCTGAGAAAGGTTGATTAAGTAAGTTTGCCAACCAGACCAAAAATCAACGTTTGCCCAGTGCGAGAGAGGGTCAAGGCGAAGCAGAGAAAAACCCACTAATGTAAGGATCATCAAAGTGATGATAAATAGGTTAAAGCGTCGAACGGTATACCAAAACATCAGTGAATTCTCTCAACTCTATCAAACGGTTGGGCATTGAAAGGGCTTGATTTGAAGCCTGTCAGCGATTTGTCGTGCACACGGAACTGCACGCCATGCGCCAGAGGAATAACCGGGAACTCTTGATTCAAAATGTTCTGTGCTTGGCGATATAGGTTCAAACGGTAACGCGGTTCTTGAGTTTCTAACGCCAAATCGAGCAAGAAATCGAAGTCATCGTTACACCACATGGACACGTTAAGGCCAACGCGGTCAGACTCGCAAGATAATAAAGGGCGGAAAAAGTTGTCAGGATCCCCGGTATCACCAATCCAACCTGTTAAAAGTAAATCGATATCGTTGATGTTCTCCAAATCCACACGTTCAAACCTATCATCGGTCAGTAGCGTTAATTTAACCCCAATATCGGCAAAATTCGCTTGGATTAACTCCGCAGTCTTACGAGGGCTTGGGTTAAAAGCACGTGGTTCAAGTGGTACCCACATGGTCAATTCTAGGCCGTCTTCGTAGCCTGCATCTCGAAGTAGTGCCAATGCATAATTCCGGTCATAACGAATTTTTACGCTGTCTTTTTGATAAGCCCATGAATTAGGTGGTAGCAAGGTATAAGCTTGGGAGCCAGTTCCGTAGTAAACCGAATCTAAAATATTTTGACGGTTGATCGCTAAGTTAAGAGCTTGGCGAACTCGAGCATCACTCAGCGCGGTGGTTTCTGTGTTTATCGCAATAAAGGAAACGTTGTTAGCTGGTGTAGCCGTCAGCTCAAGGTTGTCATTTTCTTGAATGACAGGTATTTGGCTCGAAATAGGTGAAGAGAGTACGTCACACTCGTTTCTTAAAAGTTTAGCTAATGTACCCGTGCCTCTGTGAGAGATATCGAACACCACTTGTTCCATTTTTGCTGGTGACTTCCAGTAATTAGAATGACGCTCTAATCGAATCAAATCGTTCACTTGGTACTCTTTTAATTGATAAGGGCCGGTACCGATAGGAAGTTGGTCGATTTCTTCTTTATGATCTTTTGCAGCCAATTGCTGTCCATACTCCGCAGACAAGATAACCGCATGGCTGGTGGCAATATTGGCCAAGAAAGAAAAGTTTGGCTGAGATAACGTAAACCTTACCGTATGCTCATCTATTGCAACCACGTCTTGGAGTAGGTTTTGAAAATCTAACCCTGCAAACCATGGATAAAAACCACCACCTACTTGGTGAAAAGGATGGTCTACATCGATGATTCGCTTGAAGCTAAATACCACATCTTTTGCATTCAATGGGCGAGTGGGTGTGAACCAAGGCGTGGTTTGGAATTTAACACCACGTTTAAGCTTAAACGTGTATTCCGTCCCTGATTCATTTACTGACCAACTCTCGGCGATGCTTGCCACGGGCTGATGTGATTTAGGATCGAGCGTGAGCAGCGTATCGTACAGCTGCGGGCTCAGAGCCTCTGCGGTAATACCGCTATCAATAAGCTGAGGGTTAAACGTGGTCGGCTTACCCTGTCCGCAAAACACAAAGCCAGCTTTGCGAATATCATTGTGGTCAATTTCATCGCCACAAGCGGTCAGTAGGCTAATCCCAATAAGGCTCAGCGATAATCTTATAAAAGCATTCATAATATGAAATGTTCATTGGATCTTGCTCGTTTCGTTTGATCTTACTCTTTCAAAGCTAACAAGCGAAAATGATCTCGCTAATTTATCACCTTTGTGAACTCGCTCCAAACATAAAATCCATACACTGTAAGGTGTTATGCCATAAATGCATGCGAATTAGAGCGCAGTCACGAGCTCGTGTATTGATTGAGTACTCTCGGTCAAGTTAGCTTTGTCCGACCAAACCATATTTTCTAACCATCCCTCGTAATTGGTGATAGCTCAAGCCAAGTAGCTCGGCTGCTTGTCGTTGATTAAACTTGGCTTCTTCCAATGCACGATTGAGTAAATGGATATCTTGTTCCTCTTGCCATTGTTTATAGTCTAGAGGGAATTGGATGGTGTTGCTTGATGCTTCCTCTTCTTGTTGTTCTGCTTGTTTTGCACTATGGCCAAGCGCGCTGTGCCAAACCGTTTCAAAAGGATTGAAAACCAGTTCATCAATTGGGTGAGCATTCAGACCATGTTGGTAAATTGCACGTTCAATCACGTTTTTTAGTTCGCGGACGTTACCGGGCCATTCATATTCAATAAGCGACTGCTGCGCTTTTGGGGTAAAACCGACAAAGTATTCCAGTTGCAGTTCACGACACATTTTCATCGCGTAGTGCTCTGCTAAAGAGAGAATGTCTTCTTTGCGCTCGCGAAGAGGGGGTAACATAATGACATCGAAGGCTAGCCTGTCGAGCAGATCTGCACGAAAATCACCTTGCTCTGCCAACTTTGGTAGGTCGGCATTGGTTGCACAAACAAGTCGAACATCCGCATTGAGAGCGGTATGACCGCCAACTCGTTCATATTCACCATATTCGATGACGCGTAATAGCTTTTCTTGAACTAAAAGTGGTGCGGTTGCCAGTTCGTCAAGAAACAAAGTACCGCCCTCGGCGCGCTCGAAACGCCCTTTATGCTTACCTTTAGAGCCCGTGAAGGAGCCGGATTCATGTCCAAACAATTCGGAATCTATTAGCCCTTCGCTTAATGTCGCACAGTTGAGTGATAGTAGTGGTTTATCCCAACGTCTTGATAAATAATGCAAACGCTGAGCGATGAGTTCTTTACCCGTACCTCGTTCACCAATGATGAGGACTGGGCGCTCAATGGGTGCAAGTTGTGATACTTTATCTAGTACAGCGAGAAAAGCAGGTGATTCACCAATCAGGTTTTGCTTCATAAAATCCTTCTTATTTAACAGCCGAGCCATGATTCAGGGATAGAGTTGGTAAATTTCACCAACAGTTGGTGAAAAACATCATAGCACAATAGTGTGTAACGACAACAAAATGAATAACAATCTGATTTAAAAGAAAATTATAAGTTGGCACGTTACTTGTTATATATTCAGGGAGACACAAGGTTAATCACCACCTTGTCGAGTTTTAATAGGAAAAAAGAGGAGTTCCGTTATGGGTATTTTTTCTCGATTTGCAGATATCGTTAACTCAAACATCAGTGCATTACTGGACAAGGCGGAAGATCCTGAAAAAATGATCCGTCTTATCATTCAAGAAATGGAAGACACACTTGTTGAAGTGCGTACTAACTCGGCTAAAGCGATTGCAGACAAGAAAGAGTTGGCTCGTAAGGTTGAAACGTTAGAAGAGCAAATTGGCGAATGGGGCCAAAAAGCGAGCTTAGCATTAGTTAAAGAGCGTGAAGATCTAGCTCGTGCAGCGTTAATTGAAAAGCAAAAGCTAGAGCAAGTGATTAAAGGCCTCCACACTGAGCAAACCTTAGTGGAAGAAACGATCGATAAGCTTACTGGCGAGATTGGTAAGTTGGAAAGCAAAATTGCTGAAACGCGCGCCAAACAGCAAGCTCTAGCAATTCGTAACCAAACTGCATCTAACCGTCGTGATGTGCAAAAACACCTGCATACTAGCCGTACTAATGAAGCGATGGCGAAATTTGAGCAGTACTCACGTAAAGTGGATGAAATGGAAGCGGAAGCAGACCTGTATGCTCAAACTGGTAATGCTAAATCGCTAGAACAAGAGTTTGCAGAGTTGCAGGCACAAGACGAAATTGAAAAAGAGTTGGCAAAACTGAAAGAACAGATGTCATCGAAAGATAAATAAGAAAGGAGCCATTTATGTCGGCATTTTTTATAGCAGGACCAGTGATTGTCTTTTTAATCTTTGTCGCTCCACTATGGCTCTTCTTACACTATCGCAGCAAACGCAAAACAGATAGTGCACTGTCGAGCCAGGATTTAGAGCGCCTTCAGGTACTATCTGAAAAAGCAGAAGCGATGCAGTCCCGAGTTGATACATTGGAGCGCATCTTGGATGCTGAGTCACCAACATGGAGACGCAAGTATGAATAATCGAGAACTGTATCGTGATCCAGTAAATGGCAAAATCTCCGGTGTTTGCGCCGGTATTGCCAACTACTTTGGTGCAGAAGTTTGGTTGATTCGTATTGTAGTGATTTCTGCAGCGCTGTTAGGTGGTACGTTTTTGGTATTGTTAGCGTACGTCGCGATGGCGTTTATGTTAGAAAAGCAACCAGTAACGTATTCTGAAAATATCAGAGCGCAGCAAGAGCATACGCTCAAAAGTAAGCCTTGGCAGAAAGGGCAAAGCCCTGATCAACTGCTCAGTGTGTTGGAAAGGGATTTTGACCGTCTTGATGGCAAAATTCGTAACATGGAAGCTTATGTTACGTCTGATACATATAGGGTGAACAGAGAATTCAGTAAGCTTTAGGCATTTTGTATCCAAAGAAGATTTAACTGAAGCAGGCATAAAGCCTGCTTTTTTATCACAAATTACTAATTTTAAAGCACTATTAATCTTTTCTGCTCTGGAAGTTCGTTCAAAATTCATCTACTTTAAAAATAATCCCCCAATTTTTATGGATGAATGTAATGAGAAAATTGCTCATTCCTATTGCCATCTCGGCTGTCTTGTCGGGGTGCGGTAAAGAACTTCCTCCTGTTCCTGAACCTGAATCGCGCCCTGCGAAGCTATTTACAGTATCTGTTGGCAATGCCCAGTTTGAGCGACATTTTCCTGCCACGACGGAAGCTGGCGATAGAGCAGTACTGACATTTCGAGTTCCTGGGCTTCTTCAAACGATAGAAGTGAATGAAGGTCAAGTCGTCAGTAAAGGTGATGTTTTGGCGTCATTAAACCCAGATGAATATTCTCTGCTCGAACAGCAAGCTCGGGCAAATTTTTTGCTCGCAGATGTGCAATACAAGCGATACCAAAAGCTACGTAAAGACCAAGTAGTATCTGAGCAAGATTTTGATGAGGCAAAAGCGAATCACAACTCGGCAAAAGCTCAATGGAATCAAGCAAAGGCAAACTTAAGGTATACCAAACTTGTCGCGCCATATGATGGAACCATTTCGTACATTCCAGCAGAAAACCATGAATATGTTGCCGCGAAAGAAGGGGTGATGAATATTCAGTCCAACCAACTCCTCAAAGTGATATTCCAAATCCCAGACTATCTTCTAAATCGTTACACGCAGGGGAGCGATGTCTCTGCCAGAATGATATTTGATGCGTTCCCCGAGCGAGCCTTTGACTTAACCTTTCAGGAAATCGATACAGAAGCCGACCCTAAAACGGGCAGTTACAAAGTCACGATGGTCATGGAGCGACCAGCAGAAATAGGCCTTTTGCCGGGAATGTCTGGCAATGCTTACCTCCTGTCCAAAAGTGCAGGAGCGACAAAGATTCCTAACTCCGCGTTGCTAGAAGAGAACGGCAAAACATACGTTTGGCGTGTCGATGAGCAAGGCATTGTGTCCAAAGCCGCAATTGAGATGAATGACAAAAATCAAGTGTTAGCTGGGCTTAACGATGGCGACCAAATCATTATCTCGGGTGTCAGTGTAATTGAACCCGGAATTAAGGTAAGAGCGTGGATTAAGGAAAGAGGGTTGTAATATGAAAGGAATCATCTCTCTAACGACTTTACTTTCAACGCTTTTTCTCGTTGGCTGTGGGGATAAAGCGCCAGAAAAAGAGCTCGAAACGCCACGAGTTAGAGTTACGTCATTAGCGGGAAGCAAGGTGGATGACAACTTGTACTTCCCTGCGGTTGCGAATGCAGCGGATCGCTCTCATTTGAGCTTCAGAGTGGCAGGAGAAGTCAGCAGCATCATGGTAAAAGAGGGCGACAAAGTCACGAAGGGTGATGTTATTGCAACACTAGATCCCACTGACTATGAGTTGGATGTAGATAATGCGAGTGCGCGTTTTTCTGTTGTCGACAGTCAGTATCGCCGCTCACGCCCTTTGGTCGATAAAGGCCTATTAGCTAAGTCTCAGTTTGATGAAATTGCAGCACAACGACAAATCGCCTTAGCTGAGCTTCAGTTAGCCAAACTTCGTCTATCATTTACTGCCTTAAAAGCGCCCGTGGATGGGATTATTTCGCGAGTTAATATCGACCAATTCGAAAATGTTCAAGTCGGACAGCATATCGTTAATATTCACAGCTTGGAGCGAGTCGAAGTGTTGATTCAGCTTCCTGACCGCCTCTATGTGAACCAACCGCCAACGGAAGAAAGGCTTACCGCGATCAAAGCATTAGTGCGCGTGCCCAGTGGTAACGAATATAACGCGACGGTAAAAGAATTTACAACCGAACCCGACCCAACAACAGGTACGTTTACTGTCACACTGTCGCTTCCTATGCCGGAAGAAGAGTACATCCTAGATGGGATGGCTGTTGAAGTAACGTCTAAAGACGAGAATGTTGGGCTTGATCTCAACCTAGGAATTAATGTCCCTATCGAAGCCATTTTTAATGCGGATGGTGACGAGCTGGGGCGCGAAAACAAATTTGTTTGGGTACTGAATGACGACAATACGGTATCGCGCAAACAGGTGCGAGCAGGTAAGGCATCTAAAACGTCCATTCAAATCCTTGATGGTCTCATGCTCAAAGACAAAGTTGTGATTGCCGGTGTTTCTCGATTAAGGGATGGCATGAAAGTGGAAGTGATACAGGAAATGGCTACGCAGGAGGCCGGTCTATGAGCGATCTTAATAAATCAGCGCCTCAAAGTGATGATGATGTGACCGGTATTGCTGCGTACTTCATCCGAAATCGCGTCATCAGTTGGATGTTCGCACTGATATTTTTGATTGGTGGTATCGCCGCATTCTTTGGTTTAGGGCGTCTTGAGGACCCTGCTTTTACTATTAAAGATGCGATGGTAGTGACCTCTTACCCTGGTGCAACACCGCAACAAGTCGAAGAAGAAGTGACGTACCCAATCGAAAAAGCGATTCAGCAGCTTACTTATGTTGATGAAGTCAATTCGATTTCTAGCCGGGGATTATCTCAAATCACGGTCACGATGAAGAACAATTATGGCCCTGATGATCTACCACAAATTTGGGATGAGTTGCGCCGTAAAGTGAACGACCTTAAAGGGACGTTGCCTCCAGGTGTGAATGAACCTCAAGTGATCGATGATTTTGGTGATGTTTACGGGATTTTGTTAGCGGTGACTGGCGACGGTTATAGCTATAAAGAGCTACTGGATTACGTCGATTACTTACGCCGAGAGCTCGAACTGGTTGATGGTGTGAGTAAAGTTTCGGTATCCGGGCAACAGCAAGAACAAGTTTTCATCGAAGTATCGATGAAAAAGCTGAGCAGTATAGGTCTTGCTCCGGATACCGTGTTTAATCTTCTTTCGACGCAAAACGTGGTTTCTGACGCAGGAGCGATCAGAATTGGTGACGAGTACATCAGAATTCAGCCGACTGGCGAGTTCCAGAGTGTGGAGGAGCTGGGTGATTTGTTAATTACTGAGTCGGGTGCTCAGGGGCTCATCTTCTTGAAAGATGTGGCGGAAATAAAACGCGGGTATGTAGAAGTCCCGAATAATATTATTAATTTTAACGGCAGCCTCGCACTAAACGTGGGTGTTTCTTTTGCTGAAGGCGTCAACGTCGTTGAAGTCGGAAAAGCGTTTGATCATCGCCTTGCAGAGCTAAAGTACCAACAACCTGTTGGTATCGAAATCTCTGAAATTTACAGTCAGCCTAAAGAGGTGGATAAATCGGTTAGCGGTTTTGTTGTCAGCTTGGCTCAAGCTGTCGGTATCGTCATTATCGTACTTCTGTTCTTTATGGGGCTACGTTCAGGTCTGCTTATCGGTTTAATTTTACTGCTGACGGTGTTAGGTACGTTCATTTTCATGAAGTATCTCGCGATAGATTTGCAGCGGATTTCATTAGGTGCCTTGGTTATCGCGTTAGGTATGTTGGTGGACAATGCAATCGTCGTGGTTGAGGGGATTTTGATTGGTACGCAAAAAGGGCGAACTCGACTCCAAGCGGCGACTGACATCGTTACCCAAACCAAGTGGCCATTACTTGGGGCAACTGTGATTGCGGTAACTGCATTTGCGCCCATTGGACTGTCTGAAGACTCGACGGGCGAATACTGTGGCACTTTATTTACGGTTCTGCTGATCTCTTTAATGTTGAGCTGGTTTACCGCTATCTCGTTGACACCATTCTTTGCTGACATCTTCTTTAAAGGCCAGAAGATTAAACAAGGTGAAGGGGAAGAAAATGATCCATATAACGGGGTTATTTTCGTTATTTATAAAAAGTTTCTTCAGTTTTGTATGCGTCGTGCTTGGTTTACCGTTGTGGTGCTGATTGCGGGATTAGCGGCAAGTGTTTACGGGTTCACCTTTGTGAAGCAAGCGTTTTTCCCATCTTCGACAACGCCGATTTTTCAGTTAGATGTATGGATGCCAGAAGGAACTGATATTCGAGCAACTAACACAACGCTTAAAGAGTTAGAAAGTTGGTTAGCTAAGCAAGAGCATGTTGACCATATCACGACGACCGCGGGTAAAGGCTTACAGCGCTTCATGTTAACGTACGCGCCAGAGAAAAGTTATGCGGCTTATGGTGAGATAACCACTCGTATGGAAAATTACGAAGCGTTAAAACCATTAATGGCGAAGTTTCGAGAGTATTTAAAAGCCAACTACCCAGAAATCAATTACAAGCTCAAACAGATTGAGTTAGGCCCTGGTGGTGGTGCAAAAATTGAAGCTCGCATTATTGGCTCAGATCCAACCGCCCTTCGCACGATAGCCGCTCAGGTCAAGGACATCATGTACGCCGACCCTCAGGCAACAAATATCAGGCATGATTGGCGTGAACGAACCCAAGTTCTTGAACCTCAGTTTAACGAGAGTCAGGCACGTCGCTATGGCATTACCAAATCGGACGTCGATGATTTCTTGTCCATGTCATTCTCTGGAATGACGATAGGCTTATACCGAGACGGCACGACGCTCATGCCTATCGTGGCTCGTTTACCAGAAGATGAGCGCATTGATATTCGTAACATCGAAGGCATGAAAATATGGAGTCCAGCACAGAGTGAGTTTATTCCACTTCAACAAGTCACAATGGGTTACGACATGCGTTGGGAGGATCCTATTATTGTGCGTAAGAACCGTAAGCGTATGCTCACTGTGATGGCAGACCCTGATATTCTAGGTGAAGAAACCGCATCGACGTTGCAAAAACGTTTACAGCCCCAAATCGAAGCGATTCAAATGCCTCCTGGCTATTCACTAGAGTGGGGTGGTGAATACGAATCTTCTGGTGATGCTCAAGAGTCGCTGTTTACTACCATGCCAATGGGGTACTTGTTCATGTTCTTGATCACTGTATTCCTATTTAACTCTATCAAAGAACCACTCATTGTTTGGCTTACCGTGCCGCTGGCGTTAATTGGTGTCACCACCGGTTTGTTGGCACTCAACACGCCGTTTGGCTTTATGGCATTGCTCGGCTTCTTAAGCTTATCGGGAATGGTGCTCAAAAATGGCATCGTATTACTTGACCAAATTGAAATTGAAATGAAGTCCGGTAAAGAGGCTTATGACGCGGTCGTTGATGCTGCGGTGAGTCGCGTCCGTCCCGTTTGTATGGCAGCTATCACGACGATCCTTGGTATGATCCCACTGTTGCCAGATATTTTCTTCAAACCAATGGCGGTTACGATTATGTTTGGTTTGGGTTTTGCGACAGTCCTGACACTGATTGTCGTGCCAGTGTTGTATCGTTTGTTCCATAAAGTGGCAGTACCGAAACAGGCTTAGTGCTACTGATATAACGATGAAAAATATCGCGCCTCTAGCTCATCAGTTAGAGGCGCTTTTTAAGGAAGAATAATGACAGAACAAAAAACGTGTGCGTGGGCGATGAATCACCCATTAGAGCGCGAATATCATGATTCCGAATGGGGCGTGCCAGTATATGACGACCAAGTCCTGTTTGAATTTATTACTTTGGAAGGTGCGCAAGCTGGTCTTAGTTGGATCACCATCCTTAAAAAGCGCGAAGGTTACAGAGAAGCGTTCGAGAATTACGATCTAGATGCGTTGGAACAAAGAAATGAAGAACGCGCTGAATACATCGTGGAAAACTTCGATGTTGTGAGACATCGCGGAAAGATTAACTCGGTATTCAGTAATGCCAAAGCGGCCAAAGCGTTAATTGCTGAGTACGGGAGTTTATCAGACGCGTTGTGGCAGTTCGTGGACGGTGAACCAATCGTCAATCAATGGCAACATATGAGTGACGTACCAGCTTCGACAGAGCAATCCAAAGCCATGAGTAAATTCCTAAAAAAGAAAGGCTTCAAGTTTGTCGGTGAAACCATCTGTTATGCTTTCATGCAAGCCGTCGGCATGGTGGATGACCATATCGTTGGATGTCCTAAAAAGCAGAATAAGTGACGTTTGGCTATTAAGCTAATGTTGTTAGTTCTGGCTATCATGAATACGTTCCAAAGCTTCGATTCGACGCCACTGAGTGGCATCGAAGCTTTGTTTTCTTAAAGCAATGATTTCTGCCTGTTTTTCGTCTTGCCCTAGAAAATCCCTATTCAGAATATTTTGACGCTGCTTTAAGTAAGTGGCGAGTTGAGTTTTAAATGATGCTCTTTGCTCATCAAGCTTTTGCAGCCTCTGCGCTCCGGCATCTCCTACCAGAGCAACACGGGCGATGTACTTGTCTTGTGAATCAAGCTGAGAAGCTTGCTCGAGCTGCTCTGCTAATGCGTTATTGCGTTCACTTTCTCGTATGTAATCCGGTTGTTCTGATAACGCTTGATTGAGAAGGTGTGCTTGACTCTCGATATCCGATGCCTGTGTTTTAATCGTCAGCTTTTCTAAAGCAAGTTGGCGAAGTCGGTTTTCTTCGTCAAACAATTGGGTTATCTGCACCTCGTTAAAGTATTGAAGCTGTAAGTTCAGTATTGCTTCATTCAGCATGGTTAACTGTTCAAGCGTTAGGTGGTTGTGCTCAAAAGGCTCTAATGCAGTGAGTGCTTGCTTGTAGGAAAGGTAGGCTTGAAAAAGTGTGGCATCAATATTCAGAGTTTGCTTTGCTAAAGTGTCATCATTGACTTCCGCTTTGATCGTATCGAGATCTTCTTCGCCCAGCCGGCTAAGAGAATATTCGAAGAAATCTTTTGGAGAAGAGACATCGGCGGCTATATCTTGCTGAGATGGCGAATGGTTAGAGGTTATCTCTTGTTGTTTGTCGCTTTGCAACAGAGAAAGCGCTCCCACGCCAAATATCGAGAGCAGGATAAAAGTGGTGAGAGCGACTTTCTTCATTGTGATGACCTCTTATAAACCTTGAAGTTTGAGACGATTTGCATGTTGGCGATAAAGCGTGACTGGATCGGTTTCAAAAAGATGATGAATACCGAGTAGACCGTTAATTTCATCCAAATGGTTCATTTGATAATCATCACGTATGACTTTGCCTAAATGTGTGCTGCACGCACCAACTAAGCCATCATTCGGCCCATCAAAGGCTAAGCCAAGTACCATCATGGCAGCGTCAGTCGGATCGAAAACGTTTGTAAAAGTGGATGATCCGGTCCATGAGTAGTAATAAACGCCATTTGAAGCTAGCAAGTCGCCATTACCACATTCACTGGTAGGGACTCCCTCCGGGTAGTGTTGGTTAAACGCTAATGATCCTTCCGTGGTTAATGCTGCTAGTGAGGCTAAAGGGTCTTGGTCGAGATCAGAACCACCTGATAGAAGATTAATAAGAGTAGTTAAGCCTTGCGCCAGTTTTACCGCGAGCTGCTCACTACCCGAACCCTCAGATACGGTGCCACGAACTAAATCTGCCACTTTAGACCCTTTATTAACGCCTCCTATACTCGTAACTGATGCGACTAGGTCAGGACGGACAGAGGCAACATAGCGCGTTGTTGGACCACCATGACTGTGACCAATGAGATTGACTTTCTCTGCGCCTGTTGCTGCAAGTAAGGTTTCTACTTGAGCAAGCAGTTGCTCCCCTCGAACTTCGCTGCTATTTGTCGCGGATACCTGTGCAACATAAACCGTAGCGCCATCTTTTGTTAAGGAATGTGGTATTCCGAAAAAGTAATCAACGCCTGCCAGGGTATCAAAACCAAACAAACCGTGAACCAGAACAATCGGATACTTGGTTTGGGTATAACCTGTTGCAGCGTATACGGAGGTTATTGGGACGGTAACTAAGGTAAAAAGCATTAGCGCTATAAATTTGAGTTTCAAAACTATCTCCTTGTGGTATGACCTCTTATGAATGATAAAAAGTAGGAGAGAAACTCTAAATTTGAAAAGCCTACTTGTGGCACATTATTTCATTCTGTGACGGCTCAATTGAAAAACAACACAAATGATTAACATTAATTAATGGTTCGGGTGAATGTTAGTTAATTCTAATTAAGTCAGGGGCTTATAAAAACGCCCCGCAATGCAGGGCGATTCAATCATTGTTATAGGGAGGCTTCTTTTTCAAGCATTAAGGCATTATAACGCGCAAAACCAGCCTCTAAATCGGCGATCAAGTCATTTACGTCTTCTAAGCCAATATGAATACGAACCAAAGTACCTTCAAAGTGTGGGTGAGCTACGGTTCTTAGGCTGTTAAAACTCTTAGGTTCGTTAGCTAGAATGAGGCTTTCATAACCGCCCCAAGAGTAACCCATACTGAAGTGTTTCATACCATCAAGCAGAGCCGTCGTCGCTTTTGGATAAGACGTTTTGAGAACAAATGAAAACAAGCCGTTTCCACCTGTGAAGTCTCGTTTGAAAAACTCATGGCCAGGATTTGTTTCTAAAGCGGGATGGCGGACATGATCAACTTCTGGGCGAGAAGCGAGCCACTGAGCGACTTTTAAACTGCTTTCTGCGTGCTGTCTTAGGCGAACATCCAACGTGCGAATACCTCGAAGACCTAGGTATGCGTCGTCAGGAGAAACGCACTGACCCATCAGGTAGCTTTGTTCACGAAGCTGATCCCAATACTTTTCAGAAGCCACAGCAGTACCTAGCATGACATCTGAATGTCCAACGATATACTTAGTTGCCGCTTGAATGGAAATGTCTACGCCATGCTCGAAAGGAGAGAAGTTCACGCCAGCTCCCCATGTATTGTCTAGCATCACGATGATATCTTGCTCATGGGCAATGCGTGCTAATGTAGGTACATCTTGGACTTCCATGGTTATTGAACCAGGAGACTCCAAGAAAAGGACTTTGGTATTCGGCTGAATCAAGTCTCGGATACCTTCACCGATCATTGGGTCATAATAGGTGGTTTCGATGCCCATTTTCTTCATGATGGTGTTACAAAAGTCACGAGTTGGTTCGTAACAAGTGTCCACCATTAGAATGTGATCGCCAGTTTCAACGAAAGAGAGGATGGCATTTGAAATTGCTGCCGTTCCACAAGGGTAAAGCGCGCAACCAGCTCCACCTTCAATCTCAACCATTGCGTCTTGGAAAGCAAAGTGCGTGTTGGTGCCTCGGCGACCATAAAACAATGTTTTGTTTGCACGATTAATGGTGGCTTGGTTCTTTTCTGCAACGGTATTGAATACCACGGTTGAAGCGCGTTGAACGGGTGGGTTTACAACACCATTTGTCCACTTTTTATCGCGGCCAGCGGTAATGAGTTTGGTTTTTTTTCCCTCTGACATAAAAGTTCCCTGTCTTAAATATTGCGGTTTTGAATATTTAAAACATGGACGACGTAGGTTATGCAAGGGAAAAGTCAACTATCAGCCAATAACAGCCAAGATGAACAGGTAATGATGTCGAGAGGTATCGTGTAGATAGGGAGCTAAAAGAACAAACCTCCAGCAGGATGCATGTAGCGCTGGAGGTTTTTAGTCGGTGTATTTGAGGTATTAGAGGAGTGGATTGAAGAGATAGAACACTCGCTCTAAGAACCGAGAAAATAGGCTCCTTTTCTCCCATTCTTCCAATACAACAGTGTGAGATTGCTTAATATAGCTATCTTGTAACCAAGACATTTGCTTGGTGAACTCTTCGTCATCAACAGCGAGGGTCACTTCGAAGTTCAGCCACAAGCTGCGCATATCCATGTTTACGGTGCCAACTAAACAGAATTGGTCGTCAATTACGACAGATTTTGTATGCAGCAAACCACCATAAAACTCATAAATCTTGACCCCTGCACTCAAGAGCTCACTATAAAAAGCGCGTGACGCCCATTGCACCATCATAGAGTCATTTTTATGGGGAATAATGAGTTCAACGTCAATGCCTCGTTGTGCTGTCATCTTTAACGTTTCGAGTAAATCAGCATTGGGCACGAAATATGGCGTTGTGATTCGCACTGAGCGATTGGCTTGGTTTATTGCCAATGTTAATACTTGATAGATCAGATATTCCGGCATACCTGGGCCAGAAGGCACAACCTGAATAGGGTGTTGGAATTCACTCTCATCGATTTTACATTCAGGTAGTCTCGGTAAATGGCGTTCGCCAGTTTCGACTTCCCAATCCCAACAGTGGATGGCACTCAATACGTTTACCGTTGGTCCTGTAATACGAACCATGATATCCACCCAATGCCCAACGCCACTATTTTGCTTGAAGTAAGCCGGGTCAACCAAGTTCATTGAACCTGTATAAGCAATTTCATCATCAATTACGATGATCTTGCGATGCTGGCGAAGATCAAGACGACGTAAGAAAATACGCCACATCTTCACTTCTAGCGCTTGAATAACTTCAATTCCAGCATCCTGCATCATTCGATACCAAGGACTTCTGAAAAAACGTGGACTACCTGCTGAATCGAGCAATAGCTTGACATCTACGCCGCGTTTAGCCGCTTGAATAAGCGCAGAAGCGACAGAGTCAGCCAAACCACCTGGATGCCAAATGTAGAATACCATTCGAATACTGCTCTGCGCGTTTTCGATGTCTTCAATAATGGAATGCAAAATCTCATTAGGTGACTGTTGCAGCGACAATGTATTACCGCTCAATGCGGGAAGACCAAGGCGGTTGTTACAAAGTTCATCAATTCGGTAGATGTGCCTTCCCATCGTTTCTGGGTTGTGCGCGTTACAGTCGTTAAGCTGACTGAACCACTTCTCGAATGGTGTAAACATCTCTTTCGCACGTTCGGCTCGCTTTCTGCCTAAGTTCAGTTCACCGAAGAGGAAATAACATGCGACACCCAGAACGGGAAGGATATAAATGATCATTAGCCAAGCTAAAGACACGCTCACTGCACGGCGCTTTAAAACGACACGAATGGTCACACCTGCGACCAGTAACCAATATAGCCCGATGCCAGCTAAAGTAAGAAAGTGATAAAACTTGTCCATATACGCTCAGAGTAATATGCCCTTCTAGGATATTAAGCATAAAAGTGGGTTGGGGGAATAGATTTCCCATTTAGACGTGGGATTGACCTTATATGAGGAACGAATTTCATAACAGCTGATTCTGTTATTTTAATGTGAAAAATAAGGCCATTCTTTAACTTTTGAACAAAAAAGCAGCATTTAACCTGCGTAACTCGACACTTGTGCGATAAATGTACTTTTTTGGGGTTCCAATTTTAAAGGGGAGCTGCTTTACTTTCTAGACATAGTGCGTCGAACGCTTATTTTATAAGTGTACAATAATTTTTACATAAACTTTTTAGACGCCTATCTCTATGCATACACAACAAACTAATTTTGGAGAAAAAGCGTGGCTACAACTAATACAGCAGCACCACGTGATACGTGGGGGTCTAAACTAGGCTTCGTAATGGCAGCAGCGGGTTCCGCTGTCGGTTTAGGCAATATATGGAAATTCCCTTACACAGCAGGTGAGAGTGGCGGTGGTGCATTCGTTGCTATCTATCTTATCTTTGTAATTTTTATCGGCTTTAGCGTGATGCTGACAGAGTTCGCTATTGGTCGTAAGACAGGTCTTTCTGCCGTAGGTGCATTCAAGACAACTGACCGACGCTGGACGTTCACTGGCGTTATGGGAGTCTTCAGTGGTCTTTTGATCATGGGCTTCTACCCAGTGGTTGGTGGTTGGGCATTGGCCTACATCTTTAAAGTGGGCGGTGGTCTACTCAGCGCGCCAGAAGCAATTGGCGACAGCTTTGGCGGTTTCATCTCAGATCCGATTCAACCTTTGATGTGGATGGGTGTTTACCTGTTCCTTAATGTCATGATCGTGATGAAAGGGATTTCGGGTGGTATTGAGAAAGCCGGTAAGGTTCTGATGCCGCTTCTGTTCTTAATCCTAATCGTTGTTTCTGTTAAAGGCTTGATGCTGCCAGGTGCAATGGCTGGCCTTGAGTTCTTATTCATGCCGGACTTTTCTAAAGTCGACAGCAACGTAGTTCTTGCTGCACTAGGGCAGGCGTTCTTCTCACTTAGCTTAGGTATGGGTTGTATGATGACGTACGGTTCTTACCTGAAGAAGAAAGAGAACCTAGTTCAAACAACCGGTATGGTTACTGCGATGGATACAGGTGTCGCGATTCTTGCTGGTGTTGCTATGTTCCCAGCAATGTTTGCCTTTGGCATGGAGCCTGCAGCAGGCCCTGGTCTTGTATTCGTTGTCGTTCCTCAGCTATTTGCTGAAATGGGCGGTGTGATTGGGTTGCTATTCGCGTTGCTATTTTTCATCGGTTTGACGGTGGCGGCATTAACTTCTTCAGTATCACTATTGGAAGTTGTCGTGTCTTACCTAATCGACGAGAAAGGCATGAAGCGCTCTAACGCAGTTCTGTCTGCAAGCGCAGTTATGGCGGCATTATGTATTTTTGCGTCACTATCGTTAGGTGGAATGGGACCAACGCTGTTTGGTACCGGTGCCTTTGATATCTTCGACTTGCTAACGGACAAAATCTTCCTAGCGGTTGGTGGTATGTTGGTTTGTATCTTTGCTGGATGGCGCCTAAGCCATGCTGAGCTAGAAAAAGAGATCACTAATGACGGCGAAGTATCCTTCCCGCTATTTGGATTGTGGTACAACCTAGTTAAATACCTGATTCCTGTTGCGATTGCTATTGTTGCCTTCATGGGGATTAAGTCTGGCTTTGACAGTGGCAAAGGTGAAATCATGCTGCTGGGTATCGCAATCATTGGTCTTGCTGGCATTTTCTCGAAGAAGCTTTAGCAAAGACCTTGGGGGCAAGCCTCGATAGCTTTGTCCGATAACTTATGTATACTGCTGGCTCCAAACGTGGAGCCAGTTTTTTATGTTCGATATTCTACATACCCATCCCGATTTTCTGATCATCAATAAGCATCCTAACGTCTCTGTTCATAAAGACGATGGCGACACAATGCTGCTGCAAGAAGTGGCTAAGCAGAGTGGTGATGAGCATCTCTATCTTATCCATCGCTTGGATAAAATGACATCGGGTATTCTGCTCCTCGGACGCAACGCCAAAGCGGGCAGTGCGTTATCGCAAGCTTTTGCTGACCGCCAAGTGGAAAAGTTCTATCTGGCGATTGGCTCTAAAAAGCCGAAAAAGAAACAAGGTTTGGTCGTTGGTGATATGGAGCGTTCGCGCCGTTCATCATGGAAGCTGGTCAACAGCAAAAATAACCCAGCCGTCACCCAGTTTTTCTCTCTTGCGGCAGAGCCCGGAGAGCGTTTATTTTTATGTAAGCCGCACACTGGTAAAACGCATCAAATCCGCGTGGCATTAAAATCGGTTGGCTCAGGTATTGTTGGCGACCCGATTTACAATGCAGGCAATGAGGCTGATCGCGGTTATCTGCATGCATTTTCACTTTGCTTCCAATACCGAGATGAGCAATATCGCTTTGTTTGCGATCCACGAGAATACAAAGTGCTTGGTAACAAATGGCACAGTGAAATCGTCTCTCAGGGTTTGGATACTTGGCTTTCCCCCTGGGAACTGAACTGGCCTACGATCAAATAACCGTCACAAAGAAAACTAATAAGAGAACTCGATGCAAGCATCACAACTTTCGCTGTTTTTTCAGCATCTAGAAACCGAGCTCGCGCAAGCTCCGAATGAAATTCGTCGACTGTTTCACGGTCGTGGTCGTCGTTTTGAAGGTCTAGAGCAAATCACCTGTGACTGGTTACAAGGTCAGTTGATCATCAACTTGTTTAAAGAAGTCGACGACGCGTTTCTCGCTGAGCTGAAAAGCGGCCTCAATGCGTTGGCACAATCGCAGTTGTGGGCAGACAAGCAAGGTCGCACTATGGTTCTTCAGCACCGTTATGCCGATGGTGCGCCTTCAGAAGTGCTTGTCGGTGAATTAGACGCTCGCCCTGTCGTTGAAGAAAGCGGTTTGAAATACCAATTGGATATTGGCCGCAACCAAAACTTTGGTCTGTTTTTGGACATGCGCTACGGTCGTGATTGGGTACGCGAAAATGCGAAGCATAAGAACGTGCTTAACTTGTTTGCTTACACCTGTGGCTTTTCTGTCGCTGCCATTGCGGGTGGAGCAGATAAAGTGGTTAACGTCGACATGGCGAAAGCATCGCTGTCTAAAGGTCGTGAGAACCACAAGCTAAATGGTCATAACATCAACCAGGTAAGCTTTATGGGGCACGATATCTTTAAATCGTGGGGTAAGATTAAAAAATCTGGTCAGTATGATTTGATCATTATCGATCCGCCTTCATTCCAGAAAGGCAGCTTTGCGCTGACTAAAGACTACAAAAAGATTCTACGTCGATTGCCGGATTTGTTGGCAGAAGGCGGTCAAGTGATGGCATGTGTGAACTCACCATCTGTGACAAGCGACTTCTTGATTGAAAGCATGAAAGAAGAAGCGCCAGAGTTGACATTCCGTGAGCGTCTGGATAACCCACCAGAGTTTATGGACGTAGACAGCGAAGCAGCATTGAAAGTGTTGCTGTTTAGCGAGAAGCAATGACGACGAAACGAAAGTTGTACCTATCTATAATACCAACCGTTTGAGTAAGGCTGGCATCTCCGCGATACCCCGTCAATCTGAATAGCGAGACGCGAGTGTGATTCAGAGTCTATTATCAGAGTGAGTTATTCCTAACACGCTGATATTAGATTCCTGACCTCGCCTAGGCTCGTCGGAATGACGGGAAACAATAAAAGATCGATACCAGCAGCATTAACCAATCTGCACTTCAAGATCCGCTTCGATGGTTGATGAGCAGGCGAGCACATAGCCTTGTTCAATTTCTTCTGGCGTTAATGTTTCTAGGCTGGTGGAAGAGATGCTGCCTTGACGAACCTTGCATTTGCACGAGCCACAAATGCCGCTACGACAAGCGACGATTAATGGTAAACCTGCGCCTTCAAGCACATCGGCCAGTACCTGACCTTTTTGCGCATCGATGGTTTGAGCAAAGTCAGGAACAGAAACACGAACAACTTCATCGGAGACCGATGTTTCTGCGCCAGTCGCTGGCGTAAAACTCTCTTGGTAGAAGTTCGTCATGTCAAAACCAAGGTCATTCAAATAGCCGTGAACATCTTGCATAAACTGGCTTGGACCACACAGGTAAACGGTGCGCTGTTTGAAATCAGGAACAAGCTCTTTAAGCCAGTCGGCATTCAAACGACCTTGTGGATGCGATGTTCCTTCGCGGTTTTTCAGCAACAGCTTTAAATGGAAGTTGGGATACACAGCGTCGAGCGTTTCTAGCTGATCGTAATAAATCGTCTCTTCTGGGCTGCGTGCGATATGAAGAAATGCGATGTCCACATCGTTGTCGTTTTCATCTTGATTACTCAGCCAGTGTTTTGCCATCGAAAATACGGGCGTGACGCCGCAACCTGCACTGATAAGCAAGGCTTTTTTTTCGCCATCACGTAACACGGGTGGATGGTCGATGCAGTTAAATTCGCCTGCTGGTGGTAATGCTTGAACGGTATCACCTAGCAGCAGCGAGTCAACGATGTAGTTCGATACTTTACCGCCAGATACTCGTTTGATGGTGAGTTGAAGGTGATCGTCTTCATTGATCGAGCTGATTGAATAGGCGCGAAACTCCATTTTTCCATCAATTTCCACGCCTAAGTTAATAAACTGGCCAGGCTTAAACTGAAACAGAAGTGATTCGGTTAGTTCGGCCAATTTGATGCTGACGGTGTCGTGTGTTTCGAAGTATTTGTCGATGCAACGGAGTGCGACGGGTTGGTTACCTTGCCATTCAAAAAACATAACAATCTCTTTGGTTGTGGCTATTTTTGGTTCGAAATAGATAGCGCCTCCGCGTAAGGAGGCGCGTAACAAGCAGGTTTATTAGGCTGCTAGGATGGCTTTTAGATCATCCTGAACATTGCCAATACTGCGCATATCGAACTTCTCTTGGATGATGGCGATTAGGTTTGGCGTTAGGAATGCTGGTGCAGTAGGGCCTGTGTAAATGCCTTTCACGCCCAATGCAAATAGCGTTAGCAAGATAACGATCGCTTTTTGCTCGAACCAAGAAAGCACAAGCGTGAGTGGCAGTTCATTGATGTCACAGTCAAACTCTTTCGCCAGTGCAAGTGCAAGCTGGATTGCAGAGTAAGCATCGTTACATTGGCCCACATCCAATAGGCGAGGGATGCCGTTGATATCTCCGAACGTATTCTTGTTGAAGCGGAACTTACCACACGCCAAGGTCAGGATGAGCGTGTCTTCTGGCGCTTCAGCCGTAAAATCGGTGTAGTAGCTGCGTTCCGCTTTATCACCATCACAACCGCCGACTAGGAAGAAGTGTTTGATGTTGCCTTGCTTCACTTGGTCGATAACCGCAGGGGCGGCGTTCATCAGTGCATTGCGACCAAAACCAACCGTGATGTGGTGTTCGATTTCATCGTGTTGGAAACCGTCTTGCGCCAGAGCACATTCGATCACTTGGCTGAAATCATCGCCTTCGATATGTGCAACACCAGGCCAGCCAACAATGCTACGGGTGAATAGACGGTCTGCGTATTGACCCACATTTGGATTCAACAAGCAGTTTGACGTCATTACGATTGCACCAGGGAAGTTGGCGAATTCTTTCTGTTGGTTTTGCCATGCGCTGCCGTAGTTACCGACAAGATGAGGGTATTTCTTCAGCTCAGGGTAGCCGTGTGCAGGCAGCATTTCACCATTGGTGTAAACGTTAATGCCTTTACCTTCGGTCTGTTGCAGGATTTTTTCTAGGTCATGCAAATCATGGCCAGAAACAAGAATACATTTACCTTTTACTGGCTTGACGTTCACCGTGGTTGGTTCTGGATGGCCGAAGGTCATTGTTTCACCTTGGTCGAGCATTTCCATCACTTTGTAGTTCATCAGGCCGATGCGCATTGAGCAATCAAGTAGTTCGCCGAGATCTTCAGGGTCTGTGCCCAACCACGCCATGATTTCATGGTATTCGGCATAGATATCGTTGTTGGTTTGCTCAAGAACACGTGCGTGCTCCATGTACGCGGCTGCACCTTTAAGGCCGTATAGGCAAAGTAGGCGCAGGCCAATCACATCTTCATGTACTTGGTCTTTACCACGGTTAACGGCAACTTGAGGAGCAAAAGCTAAGATCGCTTCTGCGCTATTTGGTAGCTCAAAGTGAGCAACAGCAGGAATGTCAGCAACTTCGGTATCAGCAAGCGTTGCTGCCGATATCACTTGCTCTTTTAGCAATGCTTTGTACGTTGCTGCTTGAGAAGTTAGCTCTAGGACACGTTCAGGGTCAAAGTTTACGTTCGTCAATGTAGAGAAAAATGCTTTTGGTGCCCATTGGTTGATTTCATCGTTAATGATGTTGAATTCAAGTGCTTTTGATGCCCAAAAAGAAACCCCTTGCAGTGTGTAAACCAACACGTCTTGTAGGTCTGATACTTCAGAAGTTTTGCCACACATGCCTTGTGCAAAAGAACAACCTTTAACAGCAGGGGTTTGAATTGTCTGTTCACATTGAATACAGAACATATTGGGTTCTCCAGTGATTGTTTTAATAGTCGTGATGTTGACCACTAGAGAGCAGAATGTGTGCCAATTATTATCTTTTTGATTTGTATTGAATTTTATCAGATTTAGGAGAGTGGTTGATGTAATTAAGACAACGTAGCTGATGTCTTAATTACATCGGCTTCTTGTGGTTGGTTATTTATTGATCCCGAGCTTTTTACCCATCCGATATAAGTTCCCGCGATCCATTTGTAAAAACTCCGCTGCTTTTGCCCAAACGCCACCGGTTTGGCTCAAAGCATGTTCAATTAAATCACGCTGATAACTTTCTATTAGCTCTCGCATTGGCTGGCTTTCTTTAGGCAGATAATGTGATGTGTTTTTTACATCATCGAGAGCCAGTGAGGTGTCAAAATGGTTAAGCATGATCGTGCTTGCACCTTGTTGAATAGCGTGTAAAGCCGCGCGAGTTAAAGTGTGTTCGAGCTCGCGTACGTTTCCGTACCAAGGTAAAGACTCCAGTTGAGTCAACACTTTAGGGTGAACGTGCAGATTGGGCGCATTAAATTGTTGGCGTACCTTTTCTAACAGATATCCGGCTAAAACGGGAATATCACCGTCACGGGCACGAAGTGGGGGAACTTGGATTGGGAATACGTTTAAACGGTGGAAAAGGTCTGCTCGAAACGTGCCAGCTTCGACCTCTTTTTCTAATTGTCGATTGGTCGCGGCGATGATGCGCACATTGACCATCAAATGCTGATCGCTACCCACACGTTGCAGCTCGCCTTGCTGAATTACGCGCAGCAATTTTGCTTGCAAAATCATAGGCAGTTCGCCCACTTCATCAAGGAAAATCGTTCCACCGTCTGCCAGTTCAAACTTACCGGCACGGTGGCTATTAGCACCTGTAAATGCGCCTTTGACATGGCCAAACAGTTCACTCTCAGCCAGACCTTCAGGCAGGGCCGCACAGTTGACGTAAATCATCGGCTTATCGCTACGATGAGATTGCGCGTGTACCGAGTGCGCGACCAGTTCTTTACCAGTACCGGTCTCTCCTGTGATAAGTACTGCGTAATCTGATTGAGCAACAGTCGCAATGTTGTTTCGCAACTGGTTGATCTGTGGACTCAAACCCACCATTTCTCCATGTTGAGAACGGGCTTGCTGGATAAGGGTTTGAGTGACGCTTTTTTGCTTCTGGTTTTGCGCTTTGAGCGCTTTTAACTGAGCAATGTTACGCAATGTCGCAGCGGTCAAAGCCGCAAAGGTTTCGATAGCGACAGGATCGATGCCATCAAACGCGCCCACCGTTAGTGCATCCATCGTTAGTGCGCCAACAAGTTGGCCTTCGACATACAAGCTAAAGCCCATGCAATCGTGAACATCAATACATTGGTCTTCAGTTAATAGTGTGCCGTCGAAAGGATCCGGCAGTGAACAATCGGCATCGAAACGCACCGGTTCACGGCTATGAATAATGGCATCTAAGCGAGGGTGCGCCTTGGGGAAATAGCGACGACCTAAGACCGAGCTGGATAAGCCTTTTACCGCGACAGGAGTTAGAAAACCATCCTCATCGAAGATAAACAGGCAGCTCGCATCACATGGGAATACTTGCGCGACCCCATCAATGAGATTTTGATATTGCTGCTCGTGAGAGCGATTTGAGCTGAGGTTTAGCGCGATATTAAGGAGTACGTGGTCAACAGTCGGAGTCATAACAAGCCCAAAGTTATCTGGAATGGGCTCATGCTAGCAACTTGATGTCATTTGAACATCGAAAGGTGTGGGAGATTGATGTTCCATTGACGACGATCAAGTTTGATACGAAAAGAAACGCGCAAGTTAACAAGCCAGTGATGTAAGCTTGCGCGGGTTAGGTGTTTGAATTAAAGCAGGCCAAAGGTTTGGTTCGTCCGAATTAACGAGGAACGACTCTAGCGTCATTACCAGAAACATTGATTTGGACCGCTTGGCCTGGTTGGAAAATCATGTTTGGATTTGCTTCTTGAACAATAGAGATAATCTTTCCGTCCTCTAAACGAATGGTCAGATTCACGCCATTTCTTTTCGCGGTTGCTTCAGCCGCTTTGCTGCCTGCATAGCCACCCAATAGACCACCACCAATGGCAGCGATATCCGAGCCAGAACCGCCCCCAACTTTTGAGCCTAAGATCCCGCCCACGGCAGCACCAGCGATGGTGCCAATGGCATTGGATTGGGTAGAGGCATCAATGGTTACGGGTTCTACTTTTTCTACTGTGCCGTAGTAAACCTGCTGAACTTTGCGAGTGTCGGATGAGCCGTATGCATCTCCGTACGGGTTAGGTGAGCTACAGCCGCCAAGCACGAGCGCACAAGTAATGGTGAGCAACATGCCTAAATTGATCTGTTTTTTCATATAGCCTCCGAATGGTTTCTTCATTCAAAGAGTATATACCCCAATTTAACCTGCGTTTTGGTGCTTTATAAAACAGTGGCTTAGCGGCCTGTCCCTTAAGGAAACGCGATTGTCTAAGCAGTATTAATGATCGTTAAGCGTATGAAACCCTGAATAAATACGTGTAAAAGTAGTAAACCAGCATGCCGCGCCAAAGATATACGCGATGACGGCAAAGTGTTGCGGTAGCAAACAAAATAAAACCAAGCAGCCAATGGTTTCTGTACCTTCGGTTAAGCCGCTCATGTAGTAAAGCGATTTGTTTTTATATACCGGATTATCGATGCCTTGTTTTCCTGCCATGATGGCAAAAGCCAAAAAGCTACTACCAGTGCCGATGAAGGAAAAAATCAAAAATGCGCCTGCAACGGCATTGTGTTCTGGGTTGGCAAGCACAAAGCCAAAAGGAATCAACGAATAGAACAAAAAATCTAAGCTGATATCAAGAAAACCACCCGCATCGGTAATGCCTTGAATCCTCGCCAGTGCACCGTCTAACCCATCACAGATTCTGTTCAGCAAAATAAACAGCAACGCCAACAAGTACTGTTCGGCGATCAAAGCAGGCAGGGCAAAACAGCCAAGCACAAAACCAAATACTGTCGTCTGATTTGCGGTGATGCCACATTTATCGATATATGTCGCACTGAGTGCCAGCGGTTTGCGGATGAGCTTTATACTCAGGCTATCAAGCATGACTTGTCTCCCACGGCCAGTTTAGGCAGCGGCTGCCATCAGGGATATCATCTTCATCGTGCGTTACCATCAAAGTAGGAATGTTCGCTTGCTGCAATTGTTCGACCACCCAATTGCGAAATTGTACACGCAGGTCTTTATCCAACTTGCTATAGGGCTCATCAAGTAGCGCAACTTTCGGCTTTGCTAGCAGCATACGAGTCAATGAAATACGGGCGCGTTGCCCTCCCGAAATTTGGTCAGGAAAGGACTCTGCTAGTTTGGTCAATGAAATGTTCTTCAGCGCTTGCATAGCGTGAGCTTTACGCTCTTCACCTTTGATTGAGTTTGGTAGCGCGAAGGCAAGGTTCTCCCACACCGTTAAATGAGGGAAGAGCAAATCTTCTTGGAATAGAATACCGACCTGACGCTTATGGGCAGGGAGGGCATCCAACTTTTCGTTATCAAGCGTAATGGATCCAGAGTAGTTGAACTCGGCGGATAGGTGCCCGGCAATGGCATCCAACAAAGTGGATTTACCACAACCACTTGGTCCCATCAGAGTAACAATTTCACCTTTCTCTACGGTCATGTTGAACGCTGAAAAAAGCGCGTCACCATTGGTTTTACGGATGGCGAGGTTTTCGAGACAAAGACTCATTCAGTAGTAAACCTTTTATAGACAAGCGGCGATACTTCCTGTGCAAGTGGCTAAGCAGTATCGCAAAAGAGAAGAACAAGAATGGCAGCAGAGCTTGCCAAATAGCGTAAATAGCGGTGACACGTCGGTCAAAACCACTGGATAGTGCAACGGCTTCGGTTGTGATGGTGCTAATGCGCCCAGCCCCTAGCACCAATGTCGGTAGGTATTGCGCCAGACTTACGCTAATACCGATAGCCCATGCGAATGCAATCGCAGGCAGGAGGATTGGTAGTTTCACTTTTAACCAAGCTTGCATCGGTGATTTACCCAAGCTGAGAGCGACACGAGTTAACCCATTGTCGAAGCTGCGCCACGGACCGTCTAGCGAGAGGTAAATAAATGGGAACGCAAAGAATACATGCGCCCAGCATACCCAAAAGAAATACGCGTTACTGTTTAAGTACAGTGTTACCACTTGCATACCGAATAGCACGGATAGCTGAGGAATCAGCATCGGGATGGCGATGATGTAACCGGGCACCTGCCAGCGATAACGGAGACGATACTCATGTGCTATTAAAGCAAGAACTAGCGCGACAGTCGCGCTGATCAGGGCGATTGACATACTTTGTTCTAGAGTCCCTAGAATACTGTGCCATTCGTATTCCCAAAAACGCAGGCTGTAACGGCTTGGGAGCAAATCTGGAAAGCGCCAACGTTGGGCAAAGCTCCACAGCACCATGAGTGGAATCATTAGAAGTGCAAGTAGAGCAATCAGTGAAAATAGGGTTTTACCGGGTAAACGAAACCCGTTTCGACCAGAGTACTGCCAGCGTTTGAAGCCTTTGGTAATACACCATTCCATTAAGCGTGCAAATCCAATCAAAACGCTAGCGATCGCAAACAGTATTACTGCGCCAGCGGCAGCTCTTGGTAGGAGCGATAAATCTGGATCGTTAAACCATTGCCATACCAAAACCGCGAACGTCGGTGGGTTGGTAGGGCCAATAATCAGGGCGACATCGACAACGGACAAACTGTAAGCCAATACCGCCAGCATTGGGAAACGAAGTTTTGCTAACCATTGCGGAAATACGCATTTCCACCACGTTTGCGCGGAACTGTAGCCCATCGAGTGACTGACTTTTTCAACCTTATCGACTTTCAATTGCTGAAGGATCGGAATACTCATCAACAATAAAAACGGCACTTCTTTAATCGCAAGCATGATGACCAAACCGAGTGCATGTGGGTCTTTAATCAGCAATGCTAAGTCATTCACCGTTTGTGCATTCTGGTCGTAACCAAACAGTTGGTTGAGAACACGAACGCCCATACCAGTTGGGGCAAACAAGAACGCAAAGCCAATTGCAAACGCGACGTGCGGCATAGCGAGAAGTGGGGAAAGGCTAACTTCAATTTTTCGCCAAAACTTGCTGCCCCAAGACGCCTGTAGAATGGCAAACGTGATGAAGCAAGCCAAGTAGCTACTGAAAATGGCGGAGTAGAAAGTAAGCCCGATGGATGTCCAAACACCTTCCCAATCAAAGACGGCATTGAAGCCATCAAAAGAAAAGTGGTGTAGACCGATAGGAGGTACATAACCGAGCGCAGAAACCGCCACTCCAAGTAGTCCCGGAATGGTAGGCAAAATACAAACTGCGATAATGACTAAATACAGCGCTCTTAACATGGATTCTTACTAATTCCCGTAGCGTTTCAACCATTCTTTTTCCAACGCAGCTTGCCAACTTGGATGTAGCTCAGCGATAGATTTGAATTGTTGAGTGTTTTTGGCCGAACCAGTTAGGTATTGGTTGCTTAGTACCGAAGGGTCGCCCCAGATGTTTAGGTTACCTTTGCGAGACTGTGCTTCAGGGCTCAATAAAAAGTTTATCGCAACTTGTGCACCAGCACTGGCATTTGCGTTCCAAGGAATCGCTAAAAAGTGGATATTTGAGAGTGCTCCTGCGTCCATTGCGTACGCTTTGGTGCTCTCTGCAAGATTACCGCTCGACTGCGCAGAGAAAACCGCGTTCGGGTTAAAGGTAATCGCCAGGTCAGTCTGACCATCATCTAGTAGCTGAAGGGTTTCTGCTGTACCGCCTGGAAACTGCTTACCACCGCGCCAAGCGACTTTATGGAACTCATCTAGATAAGACCACAGCGGTTGAGTGACTTGCTCAAACGTGTCATCGGTAACTGGTTGTTGCAGCTCAGGGGCGTTGTTAGACAGTTCAATGAGTAATGCTTTGATAAAGCTTGTGCCATGAAACTCTGGTGGTCGAGGGTAAGTCAGGCGATTCGGGAACGCTTTTGCATAGCTCAGCATTTCTGCGAATGATTTTGGAGGGTTATGGAGGGTTTGCTCGTCATGGATAAACACTAATTGTCCTACTCCCCAAGGTGCTTCTAGACCTTCTGTTGGCTCGGAGAAGTCCACATCAATTGGTAGAGATTTATCCACATATTGCCAGCTTGGCAAACCTTCGACAAAAGGACCAAATAGCAATTGGTTATCCTTCATTGATTTGAAGTTTTCGCCATTGATCCAAACCATATCAACACTGCCACCGCTGTTTTTGCCTGCCGCTTTTTCTGCGATAAGTCGAGTAGTGGTCTCAGAAATATCAGTTACTTTAACGTGGTTTAGCGTCACGTTATAACGTGATTTTAGCTCTCTACTCGCCCACTGTATGTAGCGATTAATTTCTTGGCTTCCGCCCCAAGCATGAAAGTAGACGGATTGCCCGTCGGCTTGTTGTTCGATTTTTTGCCATTCGCTATTCACTGATGAATCGGCAAAAGAAGGTGTCGCAAAAGTCGTGGCTAAAATGCCAATGCTGCTGAGTAGCTTTTTCATATCTATTCCGTGTTATGTCTTTTGGTGCTTGCTTTCGTTTCTATTGACGTTTTCGCAAGTCGTTCCGCTCTGTTACAAGGATAGTAATTCATCTCTCTCTATTATCAATGCCAATCCCAAACGGAATCACTCATTGATTCAAAGAATTACTCTCAATGTGAAGCAAAACGAAGAAAGGACAAATTTGGTGTCATTTTAGGAGCAGACCGTTTGTTTGAGGATATTCTTTCAAGTAATTGAAAATTATTGTCCCCAGAGATATGAATAGGTTGTTTTACAGAGCAAAATTGATGTTTAAAGCATGGAATTGAGGGCGAAAAGAGAAAGAAAGTTGGCCATTTAAATGACTTTGGCATGCATGACTAACGATTCATCGATATAAAAAAAGCAGCCGTTTGGCTGCTTTAAGATACTATCTGGTTTACTTAGTTGGGATTAGTTTACCCAGTCACGTAGTGTAAACGTCAATTCGTGATCGGCACTTTTCAGTACAAGACCATCTGTAGTTAGCGTGATATCGCTCCAGTTAGATAGTGTTTGTGTCATTGCGTTTTCGATCTTCATTTGATCTTCCATACACATCTTCATGGTCATGCCCATTTTTTCGATGCGTAGTTGGTTGTTTTTCAGCTCGGCTTGACCGAAGAAGTTGTTACAACCTGCGTTGCCGTTTGCGGTTAGATTTTCACCGATTTCTAGGCGAGCCGCTTTTTGGTGTTCGTCTAGAACGATATTTTTGCCATCAACTTGAACAAGTTCCCAGTTGTGGTGCTGCAAATCTTGAGCCGTTATTTCTTTCACATTATCACCGTTGCTAGCACAAGCAGTCATAAGAACAGGGAGAGAGATTGCTGTAACTAACGTTTTTAGGCTAAGCTTCATTTTATAGACTCCGTTTTTATAAACGCGGTAAGTATAAGTAATAAAACACTGTTTTTGTCAGCATAAGGTTATGGTTTCGTATGTTTTTGACATAACGAAGTATATAGCAGGTTTTGTTGCTGACTAATCTTATCATTATTTAAACTAGGCCAATACGCCCTAATATGGAAAGAGCGGTTTTAGTATGGAGCAACTGGAGTTTTTTACTGTCCCAAGCCCTTGTGTTGGAGTATGTACCTCCGATGAAAAAGGGTATTGCAAGGGGTGTATGAGAAAGAGAGAGGAAAGGTTTAATTGGCTTAACTTAACCCCCGCTCAGCAGTTGCACGTTATTAAGTTGTGTCGTCAAAGGTACAGAAGAAAGATGTTGGCAGGGAAGACGAAGCCAGAACAGCTTCAAGATGAGTCATCGCCTCAACAAGACTTATTCTAGAACTCTTGTTCAGTCTGTGGGGTTACGCCTTCGCTTTCGGTTCTGATTAGGCTTTTACATATTCCCGGTCCGGCAAGGTGTCCTTTAAGAACCGGGAATCTCCTATCCATTTTCCCTATAAAGCGGTAATTGGCGTTATTTCATCGACCAACGGTCGCTAACCCAGCCTCCCGCTTGTTCGTCGAAGTGATTTCCTGAAAATCGATGATTGAATTCAACATCTAATTTACTTGTTGGGCGTTCATCCATGAGTTGATGAATGTATCTCGCCATAGGATCCGTACAAGCTTCACGCTCTCTACGGGTAACTACTTCTTTGATCATTTGGAGTCTGTAGCTATTGCTGGCTCGTTTCATTTTTGACCTCCAGAACTCGATGGCAGCAGTTTGAACACATTGACGTCCAGATCGCTGCTCATTAGTGTGCGCGTGGAGGCACATCACCATCGTTTGAAGTCCAAAGACAAATTGTTTGAGAGCAGTGTTTGTAACGCCATTCACATCTTTCTCAGAATCATTGACTATGCGATTAAAAATGTTTCGCGAAATTTAGCCGATGAACCTGCATATTTAAAAGACCTTATCAAACATAGAAGCCCAACACAGGGGCGTCAATAACACAAATGAACAATTTTTGAACATATTGTGAAGGTGGAGAGTTTTCAGTAATTTATCGAAAATAAAAAACCGAAGCACAAAGCTTCGGTTTTGAGGAAAGCCCTGACGAAATTGCTTGTAAAAGCTCTTAGTGCCAGGGGGAAGGTGTTGAGTATTAGCTACCAGATGCAGGACAGCCTTTTACTGGTTGGCCATTACTGAAGTACTTGATGTTCTCTAAGTTCTTGTTGTAGTTATCCGCAGAGATTTGTGGGTTGTTTACGAAGAACTCGCGCAAAACGTATGCATCGGTTAGCTGTGTAGATTGAACATCGATGATTGGATAGTTATCGCCACCAGCAGCACTGAAGCTGATTACAGAGAATGTGTACGTTGCGTCTAGATCGAAGCCTTTATTGTTAACATCGGTAATGGTTACTGAGCCAGCATCACAATTTACATCTAAAGTGATGTTATCTAGTTGAGCGTAAGCACCAGAGCCTGCAGATTTCGTCGCAACCACATCTAAGTATTCTTTAACTTCTTTACCTGTCATAGTTGCTTTAGTCACGAAGTTACCAAATGGCTGAACCGTTAGTACGTCACGGTAAGTGATATCACCATCTTGGATTGAATCACGCACGCCGCCAGAGTTCATCACACCAAAGTCAGCATTTACCGTTTTGTAAGTACGGTATGCCTCGCCGAGTAGGTGACCTAGGTTAGTTTGTTGAGAGCGAACTACGTTACGATCACCTTCTAACTTACCCGTCGTATTAGAAATCTTCTCATCTAATAACTCTTGACCTTGTTGTTGGTATGGCAGTAGTAACGCTTTTACCGTTGCATCTTGTTGAATTCGTTCACCGATAACTTCATCGTTTTCGTCTAGAAGGTTTACAGGAATCAGTGCGTAATTCGCTAAGTGAAGCTTGCCGTCGTAGTATTCGAAGTCTGCACGACCCACATATTTACCCCACTCATGCGCTTGCATAATCCAAGTGCCTTTTTGTTGGTCTGGGGCACAATCATCCCCAGGTTTGAAATCAGCATACTCATTGGTACCTGGTTCCATACATACAGGGTTTTGTGAGTGACCACCGATGATAGCGTTTAGCTGTCCTTCTTCAAGAGAGCGAGCGAGTGTAACGTCACCTGGTGCTTCACTACCGTTTTTGCCATCTTCGTAGTGACCCATGTGCGTCGTTGCAAATACTAGGTCTACCTTTTCGTTCTCTTCGATTTCCTTCAGTACCTTTTTGATTTCTACTTGAGGGTCTTCGAAGTGGATGTTTGATACGTTGTCTGGATTGACTAGCTTCGCAGTGTCTTGCGTTGTTAGACCAATAACAGCGATCTTAAGGCCGTTGATAGTAAATACTTTGTAAGGGTCGAAGTAACGCTCGTTTGTATCTTTTTTATAGATATTCGCAGCCAGCATAGGGAAGTCAGCTAGCTCGGCCTGCATATCGAGAATATCTAGTGAGTTATCAAATTCGTGGTTACCGACAGCCATTGCATCGTAACCAAGTAGGTTCATCCCTACGAAGTCTGGAACCGCATCTTGCATGTCTGATTCTGGTACACCAGTATTAATATCACCGCCAGATAGCAGAATGGTTTCACCGCCTTTTGCTTCGACTTCTGCGCGGATAGATTCGATTAAAGTGTGACGCGCAGCCATGCCGTATTCGCCGTCGCTGTTATGCCAAAAGCGACCATGGTTATCGTTAGTGTGGAGAACGGTGAACTTAGTACAAGAATCTGCAGTCTCGCAGGTTACTGGAGAATTGTCGCTGTCTGAGCCGCATCCTGCTAGCGCAGCGCCCACTGCCACTACCAAAAGAGATTTGGAAAACTTCATAAGGGATCCTTTCTTTGTGATTTTGTTATTGTTACGGCGTGAAATATACGGAATTAATGTGAAACTTTAGTGATCTATCTCTTATTTATACTTCTATCGGAGAAATGAATTAATAAGCCTGCAAACTACGTCTATAAATAAACAGAATTGGTATTTAGTATTTATTTTGTATCGCTAGCTCTATTTTTTGTGAGGTAGTTAATTGAATGTGTGTTGTTTGTGTGAATCAATGCGCATTTTTGCGAAGTATTACGCTGATTGTGGTGATTATTTTGCCAAGTTTATGTTTTTCCTAATAGGTATGACACAAATCGTTATAAATTTTCGCTCTAATGATGAGGGGCTCGGTTTGTATGCATAATGAACAGCACAGAGCTTAAACTCATTTGATCATGGCTTTATTCTGCCAAACTCTATCAAAAATTGTATTTATCTCTTTACTATAATTGCGATCGTTTAGAAACCTTATGCTTTAGGCATCGTTTATTTATCCTCATCCGATACCTTATCGTGCTTATTCCGCATTGGACACTCGAGTGTTTAAACAAATAGATTCAACCTAATGAGTCAAAATGAAAAGTAAATAATGGATCGTTCTTCTTCGAATATTATGATGTGAACTATCATTTAATTAATGAAAATGAAATGGATTAATGTAAAGCGTTGCGACTGTAGCCGTTATCTTTGAGCTTTGGTTTAAAGGGTAGGGTTAAAAGAATTTGTAAGTGGTGAACGCTAATAAAGGATGCTTATGAGATACACAGTAAGGGACGCACTCAAAAAGGAAGCAGCCCAAATCGCCAAGATACACGTTGACTCTTGGCAGGTGGCGTATAAAGGATTAATGCCAAAGAGCTACATAGAGCAGTTTACGATTGAGCGTCGAGAAAGGATGTGGGCACGAGTGATGACGGAGCAACTGGCCCAATTGATCGTAGTTGAGAGGCAAGGAGAAATTGTTGGCTTTTTAAGTTACGAGTTACCTAACCACACCAGCGAAGATAAAACGGCATTAGTGACATGTTGCTACGTTACGCCGCTACATTATGGGCAAGGAGCAGGAAGTGCACTGTTAGATGAGTTAGAGACACGTTTGCTCTCTACGTCAGTTATGCAGATCAGTTTGAAAGCACTGGATACTAATCAACAGGGGCTTAACTTTTACAAGAAGTGTGGTTTTGTGCGTACTGGAGAGGAAGAGTCGGAAGTGATTGAGAGTATGACGCTGACCGATCTCACTTTAGTGAAGTATATTGCCCGATCATAAATCAAATGCTATATGCCAAATATAGTAAAACCCCGGAGGTGGTAAGACTCCGGGGTTTTGAAATTTTTTAGATGTCTCGGTTGGTAAGTCCGATTATCTTTTATGCAAAAGGTTTGGATTTAATCCGATTAATTCCTTCGTAGGGAATTAGATACGGATGAAGTCCATGTGTTCAACTTTTGGCTTGAACGCGTGACGTTGAACGTCTTGTGGCTTAACTTTAACTTCTTTGCCATCGATAACTAGAACGATGCCTTCGTAGAATTCAGGCTTGTCCATTTGGTTTACGATGTCGTCGTGGTTAAGAACGATAGCTACTGCTGCTTCTTCACCGCCGTATACAACTGCAGGGAATTTGCCAGCGTGACGTAGGCGGCGGCTCGCACCTTTACCTAGTTCAGTACGTACTACTGCTTCGAATTTCATAGTATTTACTCTCAAATTAGTAAAAATCAAATGTTCACAATCAACAATGCGACCTTGTTGTTCGTGGTAAAGCTTGAAACAGGAACTGTTCAAGCGAGCGCGGATACTATCATTCCACTTCTAAATGGGCAACCCAAATCGTATCCAAACCAACAAAAAGGTATGATTTAGCGGGGTGGAAGGCTATCCCTTTTAACGCTTTGCTTGGATTTTGTTCACATCGACTTCATTTTCATCGGTTTACTGATCATGGTCCGAAAAACAAAGTTTATGTGTTATATGCTTTATGTTCGGCTGAGATGTAAGACTAAAGATGCTTTTAATCCACCTAAAGCGCTTGTATCCAATGTTAATTGACCTCGGTAACTGTGTGCCATTTCACTGACTATGTTTAGACCAAGACCTGAGCCAGGGGTTGTTTCATCCAATCTAACTCCTCTCTTGATTACTTGACTCAGTTTCTCTTTAGGGATACCTGGCCCATCATCTTCAATAATGATGTGTATATTTTCCTTATCCTGAGAGGAGTGCACACGAATCATGCTGTTGGCCCACTTATAGCCATTTTCTAGCAAGTTACCTAGCATTTCATCGAGATCGGTCTGCTCTACTGCTACATTCAGCTCTGAATCAAGTTCATTAATTAAGGTAATGCTTCGGCTCGCATACACTTTATCAAACGCCATTGAGATAGCATCCACACGATCTGCTGGGTTCGACTTCACTGATAATATGTTCATCGATCCGGCCATACGGGCACGACCCAAATGGTAATCGATATGGTCTTGTATTTGATTGATTGGAGCTCGGAGACGGGATTGTGCCTCAGGTTCTAACGTCTGAACTTCATTTTTTAGAACAGAAAGTGGCGTTTTAAGTGCATGAGATAGGTTACCTGCATGATTGCGAGCTCTCTCTAGTAATTCTTGGTAATGGAACAGCAGAGCGTTGAGGTCGAAGATTAGAGGAGAAATCTCTTTTGGGTAGGTTTCTTCTAGACTCTTTTTATTACCAGACTTCAGCTCGGCTAATTCTTTTTGTAGCTTTGTAAGCGGACTCAATGACCAAGCAATTTGCAGTAAAATGACGGTAAGCACGCCCGCGAATAATAAACCCAAAATAAGCCAAAGTTGGCCGATTAACGTCTGAAGGGTATTTTTAATGGGCTCTTCGTCAATACCAATAATAATGTGAATAGGACCATCGTAATCAGGAAGATACAGCGCTTTTTCTAGCGTAATTAGTTTTTCGCCTCTTGCTCCATACGCATCTTTATCCAAACCTTTGTATTCGATTTTTTTGTCCCACAACGAACGAGAACGTTCGAGGCTTGCCTCTGTAGAGGCGCTCCAATACAAACCACTGTAAGGTCGGTTAAATCGAGGGTCTGATAGCTGAGCTGCGAGTGAAAGATGCCCGGTGTTATCGACTTCTAACTGTGCGGCGACTTCATCCATAAAAATGCTGAGCTGTGAGCGAGTGTCATCAACCATATAGTTGTAGACCTGCGTCGGTATCGTCACACCAGCGGCGAGGATCATTGCCGTTAACCAAACGATCGCCGCTAAAACGAGGCGACTTTTGATACTCAGTCGTTTTATTGCGTTCAACGGTAGCCTGTTTCTATTCGGCATTTAATTGGTATCCCAACCCTCGGACAGTTTTGATGATCTTTGGTGCGATTTTTTTGCGAATTCGGCCGATAAAAACTTCGATTGTGTTGGAGTCACGATCAAAGTCTTGTTTGTAAATGTGCTCGACGAGTTCGGTTCGAGAAATCACTTTTTCCGGGTTATGCATAAAGTAAGCGACCACTTTATACTCTAGCGCCGTCAAGCTTACCGCTTGCCCTTGCCACATGACTTTAGAAGTGCGTGTATCTAAGCTCAAGTCGCCAATTTGCATCACAGGAGAGGCATTACCAGAGGCTCTTCGTAGCTGTGCACGAATACGAGCGATAAGCTCAACCATTTCAAATGGTTTAGTTAGGTAATCGTCTGCACCTGCGTTTAAGCCTTCAACTCGCTGCGTTAGGGTGTCGCGAGCGCTTAGAATCACGACAGGAGTATTAATGTTTTCATCTCGGATGCCTTTTAGGACGGTAAGACCATCCAGTTTTGGCAAGCCGAGGTCAAGAACAATGGCGTCCCATTCTTCCGAAGTCGCGCGATACAGAGCGTCTATGCCATCTTGGGACAGTTCTGGTACCCAGCCGGTACTTTCTAATGTTTCGATGATTTGCTCGCCTAAACGAGGATCATCTTCAACAACAAGTATTTTCATATTGATGATTCTGATTATGTTTGGATTTTTATCGAAGTAAGCTACGCATCGTGTCTGGATTACGCATTAGACAAGTTTAGTTGTTTTGCGGCTTTAACGCTTTGTTAAAGCTGCGACCTTTGATCTCAAGCATTTCCAGCGTGGCGGCGTCGTACTCAACTTTCAGGACGCTATTGTTGTACAGAATTTTCAATTCATACACCCAAGCACCTTCATCTTCTTCAAGCTCGACCTTGATGATGCGGCCGTATAGGTCGTTTTCTACTGCGGCGTAAAGTTCCGAAAATGGTCGTATATATCCTTGTTGAACCGCGCGATAGACCTCATCTTGATCTTCATCGAATTCGATGCGTGTTCCTGGCTTTTCGACATCTTGCACGATGGCGTGGCCATTTTGTGATGTGTACTCGTTGCCATGCTTGGCAAAACTTGGTGCACACATGAATGTCGTGATAAGGCCGAAAAGTAACGCAGAATGTAGAGAGTTCGTTGCTTTATACATAGTCAAACCTTTTCTGGAGCGTTAGCCGCAGTATATCGGAGATAGATGAACAGAGAGTGAATCAGCTAATTAAGTTTTGCCATGTGTTGTCGATGTTATTTCAACTCATCTTCAAAAATTTTATCTCGCAGCTTCCAAAAGCGACCAGATTTTCTAGCAATAACAAACTGAGGCAAACGGAAACGATGTTGATTAGCGACAACGCGTGTCGGTGAAGCCTCTTCAAAAGGGCGATGCTTGTCTGCTAAGTGGGGACGTACGAACTGATCTTTAAACGTTTGTTTTTGTTTTTTGGTACCCAATGACCAAAACTCATGAACTAACGCATTGCCTTCGCCTTGGTATGGTTCACCAGAATACGTCACTTTTAGCTGAGATTTACCATCACTGGACTTAAATACAGATAGGTCCATTTCTGTGCATTCAAAGATTAATGCATCTTTGAGACTAAGGGCTTCTTTTAGCTTTTTATCTGGGTCAACGAGCGTCGCGTCACACTCATGACAAATTCGTGCAGCGATATCGTTGTCCGCACCACATTCACCACAGTATTTGGCACGAAAACGGTAGCCACAGTGTTCACGTTCGCCTGTGTCTTCATCTTCAAAGTAACCTTGGCAACGTCTGCCAAAGTGTTCAACCAAGAAACCGTTACTATCCAACTTACCCCAGAAGTTGTTATTGAATCCGCAAGCCGGGCAAGGAATCGTGATAATTTCACTGTCAGAGTCTGGTTTGGGACCACCGACTTCAGGTTGGTATAAATCGTAGCTGTTGCCTGCGTAATCAAGCACTAAACATTCTGATTTTCCGTCTGATAAGCGTAATCCTCGCCCTACAATCTGCTGGTATAGACTGACTGACTCTGTTGGTCGCAAAATCGCGATTAAATCGACATGCGGCGCATCAAACCCGGTTGTCAGTACCGAAACATTGACTAAGTATTTTATTTGACGATTCTTGAACGCTTGGATGATCGCATCGCGCTCCGGCGTAGGTGTATCACCAATGACGATTTCAGTTTCGCCTTCTGGCAATAAACTGTGTATCTCCTGTGCGTGTCGAACAGTTGCAGCGAAGATCATGACACCTTGACGCTCTTTCGCATATTGCATGATTTGCTCAACAATTTGTGGAGTCGCACGTTTGGCTTTATCGATCACCATGTCCATTTCTGCTTCTTTGTAGCGTCCGGTGTTAGCGGGCTTCAGCTGTGAGAAGTCGTAAGACAAAACGGGCGCATCCATCATGCGGGCTGGAGTGAGGAAGTTTTCGTCGAGCAAGTAACGGATCGGCAGTTCGAAAATACAATCGCGGAAGAATCGAGGCTCTTCGGTTCGCACTTGACCTCGGGTGTGATACTGATAAATCCAGCCCATTCCTAAACGATAGGGTGTTGCAGTTAGTCCCAGCACCTTAATGCCAGGGTTCAGTTCTCGTAAGTGAGTAATAACTTTTTGGTAGCTGCTGTTTTTGTCATCTGGCACACGATGGCACTCATCAATAACGAGCAGAGAAAACTGGTTTTTGAACGAATCTAAGTTACGTACGACCGATTGAACCGAAGCAAACACGACTTGCTGGTCAGTTTCTTTTCGTCCCAATCCTGCTGAGAAGATGGAACCTTTTAAACCATAACCTTCATACTTTGCGTGGTTTTGCTCGACCAGTTCTTTTACGTGGGCGAGGACTAACACTCGTCCTTTCGCAAGGCGAGCAAGTTCTGCGATCACCAAGCTTTTTCCTGCACCGGTTGGCAGCACGATCACTGCTGGTGTCGAGTGTTTACGAAAGTAATGAATAACGGCTTTAACCGAGTCGGCTTGATAAGGACGAAGTGTGTACATGAAAATATGTGAAATTGCTCAACTATTCGAACGAGGAACGCTATAATACCTGACTTTTATACCCAAGTGACCTTTAAACCAATATTTAGAGGTCACTTGGGTATAATTCAATGAGGTATTCATGCGTTTAGATAAATATTTGTGTGACGCTCTGGGTGCAACACGCAAACAGGCAACAAAGATCATCAAAAGTGGAGACATCACCGTTGACGGTGAGGTTCAAAAAAGTGGTGCATTTAAAGTACCTAAAGGTGCGGAAGTGATGTGGGAAGACCGTGTTATTGGTGCTCCTGGTCCTCGTTACATTATGTTGTATAAGCCTGCTGACTTTGTTTGTTCACATGAAGATGGCTACAACCAAACTGCATTCGCATTGCTTGATGAGCCTAAAATTGAAAACCTTCACTTTGCGGGCCGATTAGATGTCGACACAACTGGTTTAGTGTTGATTACGGATGATGGTAAGTGGTCTCACCGTATTACCTCACCTAAGCATAAGTGTGAGAAAACGTACCGTGTTTGGCTCGTCGATGCTATTCAGCCAGATTACGCGGAAAAGCTCGAACAAGGCATCATTTTGCGCAATGAATCAGAAGCAACATTGCCCGCTCGTTTGGAAATCGTGAACGAGGCCGAGAATGAAGTATTGTTAACTATCGTGGAAGGTAAGTATCACCAAGTGAAACGTATGTTCGCGGCGTTAGGAAATAAAGTTGAGTACTTACATCGTGAGCGTATTGGTTCTATCGAACTTGATGAGGCACTAGAACCAGGTGATTATCGCTACCTCACGCAAGAAGAAATTGATTCTATTTGGAATTAATTGTCGGCATGGGAAATTCTTTAGTTCCTAATAGGAACTAGTCTTTTGGTAGGAATTGGCTCAAAATAAATTTTCCTACCAAAATTAGTGCCTAGACAATTCCGGTGTGCTTACTCATCTCAGTGATATGCCTTTGCATTTAGCTGATGCATGCATACTCTTATTGCAAAGCCTTCGGCTACGGTGAATGGAATGATGGTGTCAACGCCATCATTTTTACTGCATTGTGTTTGTTTCCCATAAACACATTTCGCTTTCACATGCTTTTCTATGTCGAGTTCGTCAAGGTCACACCTTGGTACATATTTGCCCTTATGATTCTCGAACGTTGGATAGAACAGGTTTTTGGCTTCTACATTCAGCGATATGAGAACTTCCGTTATTTTCACTTTGTTCTGCAAGTATTGACGGTAGGGCTCCAACAAGAGGTAAAAGAATGACAGAAAAAGCTCAAAGTGCTCCGCAATCCCAAATCAGTTTTCTATTGTTTCTGGTACTAGGAGCGATTGGTGCTTTGACGCCTTTGGCGATCGATATGTATTTGCCTGCGATGCCGACAATTGCGAAAGATTTGGGGGTCGCGCCTGGCGCGGTTCAGATTACGTTGACGGCTTATACCGCGGGTTTTGCGATCGGCCAGTTAATTCACGGGCCGCTTGCCGATAGCTTTGGTCGCAGACCTGTGTTGATTTTAGGCGTACTTTTCTTCGGCTTGGCTGCTGTTGTGAGTGCGACAACAAATGGCATTGATGCGCTGACCTATGTACGTACGGCACAAGGTTTTGCTGGCGCGGCAGCGGCGGTCATTATCCAAGCTGTCGTGCGTGACATGTTTGACCGTGAAGACTTTGCACGCGCAATGTCCTTCGTTACTCTGGTCATTACTATTGCGCCGTTGGTGGCACCGATGATCGGTGGCCATCTCGCGATTTGGTTTGGTTGGCGTTCCATTTTTTGGGTATTAGCTATTTTCGCTGTAGTCGTGATTTTTCTCGTACTTTGGAAAATCCCTGAAACGTTACAGCCTGAAAATCGTCAGCCTCTTCGTTTCCGCACGACGCTGAGAAACTACGCCAGATTATGCTCCAATCCTGAAGCGATCGGTTTGATGCTCTCAGGTGCGTTTTCATTTTCCGGAATGTTTGCATTTTTGACGGCGGGTTCGTTTGTTTATATTGATTTATATGGTGTTCGACCAGACCACTTTGGTTACCTATTTGGTTTGAACATTGTGGCGATGATCATCATGACCAGTATTAATGGTCGCTTGGTGAAGAAAGTTGGTTCCCATGCCATGCTTCGTTTTGGGTTGTTCGTGCAACTTTTGGCGGGGATTGGTTTATTCGTAAGTTGGTTAATGGACTTCGGATTATGGGGCATTGTACCTTTTGTTGTGCTGTTTATCGGTACATTGTCGACGATAGGTAGTAACGCGATGGCGCTGCTTTTAAGTGGTTACCCATCAATGGCGGGTACGGCGTCGTCTCTAGCGGGGACATTAAGATTCGGTATCGGTTCATTGGTTGGTGCGCTGGTGGCATCACTGCCCGGGAATGTTGCTTGGCCGATGATCATCGTGATGTTTGCTTGTTCTGTGCTTTCAGCACTGTTTTATTGGACTTTAGGAAGAAAGGCGTAATGTCGAATTACACCAAAGAAATTCAAAACTTGGTTAACTCAGCACTTGAAGAGTTAGATCAAGAGCATCGCTCAGGTAAGTTAGCCAATGCCCCTGTTGCGAATAACCATTATTTAGTGCGTTGGGTAACAAAGGCGCTAAAATCACAACGTTTCGGACGTACAGTGGGCGATGACTTAACGCGTTGGCAAAAAGCAGGTCGCTCAAAGGGGAACGATGCTGGTTTGTTGTTTATCTTCAAGCGTATTTCTGCTTTTTATGCGCAATTCTTCCCTGAAGGTGAAGACTCCAAAGTGTTCAAAGATTCAGATATTGAGTCTTTTCTTGATTTGATGGAGCAAGCAGGCTGGGAAGTCTCAACGTCTGAGCAACTGATTGGGTGCGGCAAAGTACAAATCTTCACTGAAGGTCAAAACTCTTTAGCGTTATGTGCAGACCAATGCGAAAGCTGTTTTGATGGCGAGTGGCTCGTAAAGCCAATGAGTTGGTTTGTGCGTGGCAATCATGCTGAGTTTGTTGAGAAAGCAGCGCAAGCGGGCTTTATGGTTCATAAGGTAACAGACTACAAATCGATGGTGAAATACCATGGCGAGTACCTTATTTTTCCAGCAAACGAAGGCAACCAGTTAGCCGAAATTCCACTCTCGTTCAAAGCTGACTAAAGTGACATTTTGAGTGTTTAGAAGCCCCTGTTATTGGGGCTTTTTGTTTTCTAAACGGTTTGCTTCTTTCGCGATGGCTTTGACCATGCCTTTAAATATGAAAAGATGGGCTGGCATCATTGCAAACCAATAAAGCAGCCCAAGAAACCCTTGCGGGTGCCACCAGGCGGTAATATCCAGCTCTCGTTCGTCACCGAGATCTTTGATGGTAATTTCTAAACGCCCAAGGCCTGGGCCTTTCATACCAAAAAACAGTGAAAGAAACTGATTATTATCGCAGCGAATCACTTTCCAAGAGTCAATAAAATCACCGACTTTAAGCTCTGGTCCAGGAGGAGAAACGCGAATCGGTTTTCCGCCACCAAAAAAGATATCGAGCCATTCACGTGTACGCCACAAGATGTTGGCAAAGTAATAGCCTTTTTCGCGACTCCCGATCTTTTGCGCCACTTTCCATAATGCCGCAGCGGAGGCATGAGTTTTAATGCTCGCTCCAGCTTGTTTTGGGTAATAGCCATATCCTGGTTGCCATCGACGAAGCGCTGCGGGTTCAAACCCCCAGACATTACTGCGTACAAATGTGCCTTCATCTTGAATGGTATCAGTTACCGCTTGCTCGTAGCTGATCAGCGTTTGAGGAAATCGTTCTTCAATCGCTTTGGAGTTTGCAATGTAGTCGTGTTCTAAGCCCGCAAGTAATGCTTTACCGATACTAGTTGGCACTGAGGTAACTAAACCTAGCCAGTACGATGCCATTTTCGGAGTAAGTAGCGGGGTCGACCACAGTCGATACGGCTTGTTGGTGATTAGGCAAATGACTTTGAACTGTTCGCGGTAGCTAAGTGTATCTGGCCCACCAACTTCATAAATTTGACTTTCTTCTGGAGAGGGGGCTTCTGCTAACTTCAACAAATAGTGGTTGAGATTGGGCAAGGCAATAGGGTTCGCTTTTGAGTCGACCCATTTAGGCGCGATCAAAATAGGTAAGTTGTAGACAAAGTCACGCATGATTTCGAAAGCAGCAGAGCCGGGGCCGATGATAACGCCAGCACGCAATTCAGTTACTGGAATACCAGACTGTCGAATTATTTTTCCCGTGGCTTTACGAGCGGCTAAATGGCGAGAGTTTCCGGTTTGAGGTTGAATGGCACTCAAATAGATAACATGCTCGACGGAGCTTTGTTCCAACGCATATTTGAAGTTCAAAGCAAGGTTTAGTTCGTACTCAACAAAGTCATCACCTTGAGCCATCCCGTGCACGAGAAAAAATACTAAATCAAAATCGTTCACTACAGCCTTCGTGGTCTCTGCGTCAGCCAAGTCGAGATACCTTAACGTTAAATTAGGGTGAGGCTGAGTTCTTGACTCTAAATAATCAATATGTCGCGCCGCTGCTGTGACGGCGTAACCTTTATCTAAAAGTAACGGAAGAAGTTGAGAGCCAATGTAACCCGAGGCGCCTAGCACCAACACCTTTTTCATTATCTGTCCTTTTATCGTTGGTGGAATAAACACCACAGAGTATAATCATGAGACACTTTCCCCATTCTATCAATAAGTTGTCGTTGGAGCGCTTGTGACTTTTCTTTCTCAACTCTCAATACACGCAGATAAAGCATTCTTACGTCGTTTATTTGCAATCGCGTTACCAATTACACTGCAAAGCATGATGTTTTCAAGCCGAAGCCTCGTCGATGTTCTTATGCTTGGTCAACTTGGCGAAGCAGAAATTGCCGCAGTTGGAGTTGCTGCGCGCGCGACTTTCGTCACCACCATCATGTTAGTTGGGGTGACAACGGGCGGTGCGTTGTTAACTGCTCAATATTGGGGGGCTGGCGATAAAGTTGGGGTGCGTCGCAGTACCGCTTTAACATGGATGATCGCAATGATGTTTGCTGCGATTGCTGTTGCTTTGTTTGTTGTTTTTCCACAACTCATCATGAGCTTGACTACCGATTCACAAGAAGTGATTGAATTAGGGGCCAGCTATCTCATTATTTCGTCGGTTAGCATGTTTGCTGTTGCATGTGTGGCCAGTATGTCGGTGGGCCTAAGGGCGATGCACCAACCAGGCCTAAGCACTTTTTTTAGTGGTATAGGCATTTTATCTAATGTGTTTCTTAACTGGGTTTTAATTTTTGGTCAATTAGGCTTTCCTGCTCTGGGTATTACGGGAGCAGCGATCGCAACGGTAATCAGTGGCGCGATCGAAGTAGGTTGCTTGTTTGGTTATCTATGGTTGAAAAAACACATAATCGCATTTGGTTGGGATGATATACGCGCAGGATTGGTCTTAGATAAAATTACGCGTTTCTTGAGCCTCTCTTTGCCAACCACATTTAACTTCTTGGCGTGGGCTGGTGGGCTGTTTGCTTATCATGCCATCATGGGGCAAGCAGGTGTACAAGGTTTGGCGGCACTTTCCGTAATGACACCTGTAGAGTCGATCGCATTGGCGATGATGATTGGTTTATCGAATGCGGCTGCAGTTCTAGTCGGGAACCAGCTCGGCGCTCGTAATTTTGAACCCGTTTATTATCAAGCATGGGCTACGGTCATTTTGAATGTGCTTATCGCATTTGTGGTCGCCGTCTTGTTGATAGTGTCAAATCAATGGATCCTTAATGCGTTTAGTGCGCTGACGACAGACACTCGCGAGTTAGCTGAACAGTTTATGGTGATTCTAGCGTTGGGTGTCGTGCTACGCTCGGTGCCGATGATGGCGATTGTTGGTGTATTACGTGCGGGCGGTGATGTTAAGTTTTGTTTGTATCAAGACATCTTGGCGCAGTGGGTGATCGGGATTCCACTCGCAGCATTTGCAGCGATTTATCTCAATTGGGATCCACAATGGGTTTACTTACTCTTTTTGACGGAAGAAGTTGTGAAGTGGGCGATTTGCTTGCCAAGAATGGTTAGCCAAAAATGGATGAGAAACCTGATTGGCCAGTAAAGAGGAACAGAGTTTATTTTGGCTGCAAAAATCTGCTCAAAACGTCAACAAAATTAGCAACAGAAAGTGAATCGAGTTGCATTTGTACTTCCATAGTGTGATCAAGCATTCAAAATACTTTCTACTAACAGGATTTTAGTGTAGATTCTGATCCCAATTTTTAAACACCATCCGAGCGGCATAATCAATGTTAAAACTGTCAGACCTATGTAAAGGCTATGTAGACGGGGGAGAGTTTCACCCTGTATTACAAGGGGCAGAATTAACATTGCAGCAAGGTGACCAAGTCGCTCTGATGGGAGAAAGTGGTTCGGGTAAAAGTACTCTGCTGAATTTAATCGCCGGATTAGATACTGCTGACTCTGGTGAAGTGCAGTTTCCAAATTTTGCTATGCATGAAGCACCGGAGCATTTAAGAACCCTTTATCGCCGCAACAATATTGGGAATATCTTCCAACAATTCAACCTGCTTCCTACACTTAATATTGCCGACAATATTCGTTTTTGTCGTCAGTTAAAAGGTCTGCCGGAAGATAAAGAGTTGTGGCGTCAAATTCTTTCTGCTTTGGACTTAATGCCATTGCTAGGACGTTATCCGGAAGAGGCGTCTGGTGGTCAGCAACAACGTGCGGCGATTGCTCGTGCACTCTATATGGAGCCAAAAATCCTGCTTGCTGATGAGCCAACTGGTAGCCTAGACGAGCGAAACGCAGAAGCCGTAATGCGCTTACTAACGAGTCTCGCTCGCCAACTGGAGTGTACTTTGCTGTTAGTGACGCACAGTGAAAAAGTGGCCGCCCATATGGAAGGAAAGATTCGACTTCAAGGAGGGCAGCTACATGTTATGGCCCGTAGTTAAGGCACTACTCGGTCATTACCGTCGTTACCCTCTACAAATTATTCTTGTCTGGCTGGGATTAACTTTAGGCGTGTCCCTCCTTGTTGGTGTTACTTCTATCAACCAGCATGCAAAACAAAGTTATGCTACTGGGGAAAAGCTTTTCTCCAATCCTTTGCCATACCGAATCCGAACGAAGCACTCTGCCAATAAAATTCCTCAAGGTTTCTATATTCAGTTACGTCGAGCTGGGTTCAACCAATGTGCACCGTTTGACGTGCTTCATCTAGATGCCAAGACCGATATGAGCCTGATGTTGGTGGGGATAGATCCTGTCGCGATGATCCCACTACAACAAGGAAAATCGCTAGGTGAGATGCCTGTTTTATCACTAATGAAGCCTCCTTATCCTATTCTTGTTAGTCAAGATTTGGCCGCTTACATGAGTTGGCAGGATGGGGACTTCATTGAGATGAATGACGGAAGTCGTCTTGGGCCTATTCAAGTAGATAAGGACAAGATGCTTTCGGGTACTCGGCTGGTTACTGATATATCGTTGTTGCGTATGCTCAAGCGGAGCTCAGGTTTGTCTGCGATTTCTTGTGGTGAAATGCCAGAGGAAAAGCTAATAGCACTGAAAAACATGCTGCCAAACGGAATGACGCTCGTTAGGAATACGCGTACAGAGCTTGAGTCGCTAACTAACGCATTCCATATGAATCTCACCGCGATGGGAATGCTGTCGTTTTTGGTCGGGTTGTTTATTTTTTATCAAGCGATGTCTCTGTCTTTCATCCAGCGACAACGTTTGGTAGGTATTTTGAGACAGACTGGTGTTAACGGAACACAGTTAGCGCAAGCTTTATTACTAGAGTTGTCTTTGCTCGTCTTTATTGCGTGGGCGTGTGGTAACTTTTTTGGCTTGATCTTAGCAAATGAACTTATCCCAGCAGTGTCTTCGAGCCTGAGTGATTTGTATGATGCCAACGTAGGCTTAACCATAGGATGGTCATGGCAATCTAGCTTATACAGTCTAATCATGGCAGCGATGGGTGCGTTGATATCGTGTCTGTGGCCATTAATCCGTTTGTTGAAGTCACAACCAATCCGCCTTTCTTCTCGACTGTCGCTAATGCGATTTGCTGGAAGAGAGTTCTCTTGGCAGGCGCTTGCGGCATGTGCGTTTTGTGTCGCTGCAATAGCGGTATATCAGGCGCCGAAAACACAAGAAACCGGCTTTGCAATTATTGCGCTGATGTTGATTAGTGTGGCGTTGTTTATGCCATTTATTATGTGGCATATGTTCCAAAGTTTTTCTTATACCATGCGATGGGTTCGTGTCCGTTGGTTTTTTGCTGATGCAGCAGCCAGCATGAGCTATCGAGGTGTGGCTACGATGGCGTTTATGTTAGCGCTGGCGGCAAACATTGGTGTAGAAACAATGGTCGGAAGCTTTCGAGATACAACCGATAAGTGGCTAAATCAGCGATTAGCCGCTGATGTGTACATCTATCCGACTAACAATTCAGCCGCTAGGATGAGCGCATGGCTCCAGAATCAGCCAGAGGTGAACTCGGTTTGGTGGCGCTGGGAAAAAGATATGCCGACCGAGCATGGTGCTCTGCAAGTTGTGAGTACTGGCTCTTCTGAAGGTGAGTTAGACTCACTTACCGTCAAGTTAGGTGTCCCAAATTACTGGTATCAACTGCACGCTACCAAGAGCTTAATGGTCAGTGAGTCGATGGCCTTGAAGCTGGATATCCGCCCTGGCGATTTCATTAACTTGCAAGAACCGCTTGGTGGTGATTGGCAAGTCGTAGGCGTTTACTACGATTATGGAAACCCATATAACCAGGTGATGATGTCGCACCGGAATTGGCTGTATGCATTTGCAGGTACGGGTAATGTTGGTCTTGGCGTAGTATTAAAAGATAACGTCAATGGAGAAGGGCTGAAAAATCGCTTAGAGAATGTATTCCGTCTCCCGCAAGATCGTGTGTTTGATAACGGTAATATTTATAGCCAAGCAATGAGAGTGTTTGATCATACCTTTGCGATAGCAGGAACCTTGGGCAATATCACGCTGATTATTGCCGTGTTTGGTTTATTCTTTGCGACGTTGGCAGGAGAACTTTCACGGCAGCGGCATTTTTCCTTATTAAGGTGCATGGGTGTGTCCGGAAAAGAACTTGTCGTATTAGGTGGTTTGCAGCTATTCGTCTTCGGAGCCATTTCTGCGATTATTGCAGTGCCGCTCGGCTTGGCGCTCGCACATTTGATCGTTGATATTATCATTAAGCAATCATTTGGCTGGTCTCTAGAGCTTCAAACGATTCCATGGGAGTATGCTCAAACCATTGCTTGGGCGATGCTTGCCATCATGGTTGCTGGCGCATTGCCAGTTATTAGAATGATCAAAAGTACACCGATGAAGTCATTAAGGGACGCGTTGTAATGAAAAAAATGGGCTCTAAAAAACGCTTGTTGGTTTCAACGCTCATTGTTGTTACGTTCGCTTTTCTGACTGGGGCTGCTTTTTACTCAACTTTTTGGTTAGAGGCGACAGCAACACGAGAAAGCGAACTTGATTCTATCTTAACGCGTGAAAATCAAACGATTTTCGAGCCTGTACTACCTAATGAGCATGTCTCTTTACCCTCAGACTTTCGCTTTCATCCCGAGTATCAGCATGAATGGTGGCACTACTTTGCGAAACTAAAAGATGAGCAAGGCAAGATCTACAATGTTCAATGGAGCTATTTCAGGGTTGCGACGGACGAGCGAGAAACCAGCGGTTGGCAGAACCCTCAATTGTACATTTCACATGTTGTCGTCAGTCATGGCTCGCATGTATGGAAAGAGCAACGGGTAGCTAGAGGTGGGATAGGCCAAGCTGGTATGATCAATCGTCCTTTCAGGTTATGGATTGATAATTGGACTTGGCGATCACTCGGTGCGACGCCTTTCCCGGGCAACTTGAATGTGAATACTGATACGTTTGGACTTGAGCTCAATACCATGACAAGCGGCCCCTTTGTGGTGAATGGAGACAAAGGCTTCCAAGTTAAACATGCGTTGCAATCTGTTGCTTCTTTCAGCTTCAGTGCTCCATTTTTAAAAGTAAAAGGCAGCTTAAGCTTAAATGGTAAGCGATTCTCAGTGACGGGTTCTGCTTGGGCGCAAAAAGAGTGGGGCAGCGGCTTAATTGGTGAGGGGCAACAAGGCTGGGATTGGTTTGTTTTCAATTTAGATGATGGTCGAGCATTAACTGTTAGCCGTTATCGTCACCATGGGCAAACACCGCACGTGTTTGGCACGTTGTCGACACGCTCAGGTAAAGTCATCAACCTCTCAGACGATGATATCAGTATTAAACCAATGCAAGTGACCAGTTTATCCAATGGAAGAAGGTTACCTTTGCAGTGGATTATCAATATTCCGAAGCATCAAATTAATTTGACTACCCGCATTATCAAGTCAGATATGTGGCTACCCTTTGTAATACCTTACTGGGAAGGGCCTACTTTAGCTTCCGGCTCCAATGAGGCTTGGGGCTTTATGCAGCTGACAGGCTATTGAGTTGTGAAGAAAACCACCCCCTACGGGTGGTTTTTTAGTGCGCGAAGCTTCCTAGCTTTTTCTCAAAAGTACGGGGTTATCATGATGGTACAAGCCGTGTTATGCTGATTTTCTCATCATCTTGATAAATATTTGGTGCGACAAAAACAAATACGATCTCCGATCAAAATTGAGTGTCATGTTGGAAAATACGATGTATAGTAAACTTAACATCGAAAAAACCGAAGTTTATACTCTGAAGAAGCGATTATTCTAAAGTTTTCGACAGCTATACACTCTTATCACTCTTTGTTAATCGTTTATTAAGATAATAAATATAAGGACGAAACCATGAACGATGTCATTCGTGACTTTTTCAAAATGGAATCAGCAGGTGGTATTCTTCTCGTAATTGCAGCGGCAATTGCGATGACCATTGCTAACTCACCGCTGGGCGAAACTTATCAATCTGTACTGCATACTTATGTATTCGGTATGTCAGTTTCTCACTGGATTAATGACGGCCTAATGGCTGTTTTCTTCTTACTTATTGGCCTTGAAGTGAAGCGAGAGCTACTTGAAGGAGCGCTAAAATCAAAAGAAACCGCAATTTTCCCTGCGATTGCAGCGGTTGGTGGTATGTTAGCCCCTGCTCTTATTTACGTTGCGTTTAATGCTAACGACCCAGAGGCGGTTTCTGGCTGGGCCATTCCAGCTGCGACGGATATTGCATTTGCTCTAGGTATCATGGCGCTACTAGGTAAGCGCGTACCAGTAAGCCTTAAAGTGTTTTTGTTAGCTCTCGCTATCATCGACGATTTAGGCGTGGTTGTTATTATTGCACTGTTTTACACAGGTGATCTTTCTAGCATGGCGCTGCTTGTTGGCTTCATCATGACTGGTGTCCTGTTCATGTTGAATGCTAAGGAAGTAACGAAACTGACGCCATACATGATAGTCGGCGCGATCTTATGGTTTGCGGTACTTAAATCTGGTGTTCACGCAACACTTGCAGGCGTAGTGATCGGCTTTGCTATTCCTCTTAAGGGTAAACAGGGCGAACATTCCCCACTTAAGCACATGGAGCACGCACTTCATCCATACGTGGCATTTGGTATCTTACCTCTATTCGCATTTGCAAATGCGGGGATTTCGCTAGAAGGCGTATCGATGTCAGGCCTAACTTCAATGCTGCCATTAGGTATTGCTTTGGGGCTACTGGTTGGTAAGCCTCTAGGTATCTTCACCTTTAGTTGGGCAGCTGTGAAAATGGGTGTAGCTAAGTTACCGGAAGGCATTAACTTCAAGCATATCTTTGCGGTCTCTGTGTTGTGTGGTATCGGTTTTACAATGTCTATATTCATTTCCTCTTTAGCGTTTGGAAATGTAAGCCCTGAGTTTGATACCTATGCTCGACTAGGTATCTTAATGGGCTCGACGACAGCCGCGTTACTTGGCTACGCGTTACTGCACTTTTCTTTGCCTAAGAAAGCGCAAGCGTAAGATACACACTGTTTAGTAAAGCCTCCCATTCGGGAGGCTTTTTTATGTCTGCAGATTGGCACATCAACCACTTCAGGGTGGTTACTTTTGTGACCAACTAAGGTCTAGCTTATGGAGTCGGGGCAAATCATCGAAAGGGGCGTTTGGTAAATCTATAGGCGAAAAAAAGCCCAGCCGAAAATTTGACTGGGCGGATACAAACATAGGAGTTAATAAGAAAAAAGCAGCAACGTAACAATTAGATGGAAACAAGTTTGACGGCCAGTGAAACTTCAAATGCCCTAACTGTTACGTATATTCAGACCGAGCCTTTTCCAAACAGTTCCATTTTTTTTCAAAAAATTTCTACTTAATGCTTTCTAGCTTCTTACACATCCGAAAGCAATAGAAAAATCGAGATGGATTACCAACTTGGCGAAGTTACTAACTTCTGTGTTTCTCATTTTATCTCCCCTAGAACCGAAGATGTATTTCATACTCTCTTCGCTCACTCCGAGCCGCCAACGCTATTGTTAGCGTTTCAATTGCGCTGGTCTGAGAAACTTGATCGTTTTCTTCTGACAAGCTTCATTGGAGTATTCGATTGAATTTCAAAAGATTAGATCACACCTTTTGCTGTCTGGTCAGACCAATTGGTTAAAGTGTGATGTTAATCATTTGTTAATCTTAGGTTTCGGGAGTATATTTTCAAACAGTTGTTTAATACGAGTGATTAAAATGGCCCCGAGAACATCAACAAAAGAAAAAATACTCGATGTCGCAGAAGGACTCTTTGCTGAACATGGCTTTAATGATACTTCGCTAAGAACGATAACAGGTAAAGCTAACGTTAACTTAGCATCGGTAAACTATCACTTTGGCGATAAAAAAACGCTGGTTAGAGCTGTTTTAGATAGGTATTTAGAAGCACTAATGCCGAGCATTAAGACTTCATTAATTGAGTTAAACACGCGCGATAGCTACAACATGGACGATGTCTTTGAGTCATTAAGATTACCCTTACGTACATTAAATGATGTACGCCCAAATGGTACTGCGCTGTTTATGTTGTTAATTGGCCGCGGTTATACAGACGTTCAAGGTCATCTACGCTGGTTCATTACCACCAGATACGAAGAGGTACTGAACCTTTTCACTTTCTCGATAATGAAGGCGAACCCGGAACTATGTGAAGAACAGTTGTTTTGGCGATTGCACTTCACGTTAGGAACCTGTGTATTTACGATGGCTTCAAGCCAGGCTCTTTCGGAGCTGGCAGAAAGTAAGTTTGAAAAGGAAGTCGATGTGAAATCTGTCGTCGATTTACTGATTCCATATTTGTCAGCAGGAATGTCAGCAAAGCAGTTGGCATAAGACAAATAAGAAAGTTAAACCAATAATAAGATTATACCCCGAGCGGTTACGTGAACAAAAGGATCTGAACTATGAGCTCTCTACGAAGAAAATGGATTAGTGACCCGGCTTTTAAAGTGTTCAAAAAAGTATTGCCACCTCTGTCTAGCACCGAGAAAGAGGCGATGGAAGCGGGTAGTGTATGGTGGGATGCCGAACTATTCTCAGGCAAGCCAAACTTCACAACATTGCATCATTATCCAACGCCTACACTGACGGCAGAAGAGCAGTCATTTATGGATAATGAGCTTGAGACCCTGCTAGAAATGCTTGATGACCAGAAGATTGTCAAAGAAGACAGGGATTTACCGCCTGAAGTATGGGAGTACCTACGTAAAGAGCGATTTTTCTCTTTGATCATCTCGAAAGCATATGGTGGTCGTGAATTTTCCGCTTTGGCGAACTCAACCATTGTTTCTCGTATTGCGACTCGAAGTATCAGTACCGCGGTATCGGTAATGGTACCAAACTCTCTTGGCCCTGGTGAGCTGCTATCGCACTATGGTACGCAAGAGCAAAAAGATTACTGGTTGCCTCGTTTAGCTGATGGTACAGACATCCCTTGTTTCGCCCTAACTGGCCCTGAAGCGGGTTCTGATGCTGGTGGCATACCTGATCAAGGCGTGGTTTGTTACGGCACCCATGAAGGCAAAGAAGTGCTTGGCGTGCGAGTTAGTTGGAATAAACGCTACATCACGCTTGCGCCAGTTGCGACAGTGCTCGGGTTAGCATTTAAACTGCAGGATCCTGAAGGGCTACTTGGAGACAAGAAAGAGGTTGGCATTACATGTGCGTTGATTCCCGCTGACCATGAAGGTGTCGAGATAGGCGAGCGCCATGATCCTCTGGGGTCTGCGTTCATGAATGGCCCAACTCGTGGTGAAGATGTCTTCATCCCTATGGACTGGTTGATCGGTGGCGCTGATTACGCAGGTAAAGGTTGGCGTATGCTGGTTGAGTGTCTTTCTGCTGGTCGTGGTATCTCTCTTCCAGCGCTTGGCACAGCGATTGGTCACCTTACTACACGTACAACAGGTGCTTATGCTTACGTGCGTAAACAGTTTGGAATGTCGATCGGTAAGTTTGAAGGTGTTGCAGAAGCAATGGGGCGCATTGGTGGTCTTACTTACCTACTAGAAGCGACGCGTACGCTAACGACGACTTCTCTCGATATGAAAGAAAAACCTGGGATTGTAACCGCGATTGCCAAGTACCACATGACGGAAATCGCGCGTACCATTCTAAATGATTCGTTTGATATCCATGCGGGTCGTGCGATTCAAGATGGCCCAATGAACTATCTTGCTAAACATTACCTTGGTATCCCGGTTGCTATCACCGTTGAAGGCGCGAATATCCTGACTCGTAACCTGATGATTTTTGGTCAAGGTGCGACTCGATGTCACCCATATGTTCTAAAAGAAATGGAAGCCGCGGCGAATCCAGATTCTGAACAAGGTGCGAAAGAATTTGACAACTTACTCTTTAAACACATCAAGCACGCGCTCGGTAATACATTCGGTGCATTTGGTGCAGCACTAACTGGTTCTCGATTTGTTAACGCGCACATGAGTGGCCCAACGCAGCAATACTACAAAGACATTACTCGTCTCAGTCGTGCACTTGCAGTAAGTGCAGACTTTGCGATGTTAACCTTAGGTGGAGACTTGAAGCGTAAAGAAATGATCTCCGCACGTTTGGGTGATGGATTAAGCTATCTATACATGGCATCTGCTGCCTTGAAAAAGTATGAAGATGAAGGCCGTCAACAAGGCGATCTAGACTTCGTTCATTACGCTGTTCAACACTGTTTGTATAACGCTTCTAAGTCATTAAATGAGGCTTACACCAACTTCCCTGTGAAATACGTTGGCGGTGTGCTTAAGGGGCTATTGTTCCCGCTTGGTAATCATTTCAATAAGCCAAGTGATGAGCTGTGTGTGAATTTGGCTGAAGCGATGATGACACCAGGCGCGCAACGTGATCGCCTCACGCATCTGTGCTACATCGGAAAATCAGAGGATGACAGCGTAGGCTTAATGGAGAATGCATTCCTTGCAATGTACGACATTAAACCTTTGGAGCGTAAACTTATGAAGGCTGCGAAGGATGGTAAAGTGGCTCGTAAAGGTCTGCTACATGATCGTTTGCAGCAAGCATTTGAAGCAGGCGTGTTAACTGAACAAGAAATTGATCAAATCATGGCTGCAGATAAATTGCGCTACAAGGCGATTCAAGTTGACCACTTTAGTCATGACTTTTCTGAAGTGCGAACTCATAGCCCAAAAAAGTCGCAGTTGAATCCGGCGGCATAATAGACAACTAATGTTAAGAAAAGCACCTCAATGAGGTGCTTTTTTGTATTCTTGGGGAGTGGATGGTGGGATAGTGCTCCAACCACTTGCCTTTTAAGAGCATTTTTACAGAAATTAGATGCGAAATCCCAACGAAACTTTTATCCTAACAAGGTTTTTTAAAGGAAGTTGAATATGATCATCAAACCTAGAATTCGTGGATTTATCTGTACTACAACGCACCCTGTTGGTTGTGAAGCTAACGTAAAAGAACAAATTGCGTACACCAAAGCGCAAGGTCCAATCAAAAACGCACCTAAGCGTGTTCTTGTTGTTGGTGCATCAAGTGGCTACGGTCTATCTTCTCGTATCGCTGCGGCATTTGGTGGCGGTGCATCAACTATCGGTGTTTTCTTCGAAAAAGAAGGTACTGAGAAGAAGCCAGGTACAGCAGGTTTTTACAATGCCGCTGCTTTTGAAAAGCTAGCGCGTGAAGAAGGTCTGTACGCAAAAAGCTTAAACGGCGACGCTTTCTCAAATGAAGCGAAACAGAAAACTATCGAGCTGATCAAAGAAGACTTAGGTCAAATCGATATGGTGGTTTACTCACTGGCATCTCCAGTACGTAAAATGCCAGAAACTGGTGAATTAGTTCGTTCATCTCTTAAACCTATCGGTGAAACTTACACATCAACGGCTGTTGATACCAACAAAGATGTGATCATCGAAGCTAGCGTTGAGCCTGCAACAGAAGAAGAAATCAAAGACACTGTCACGGTAATGGGCGGTGAAGATTGGGAACTTTGGATCAATGCGTTGTCTGATGCTGGTGTTCTTGCTGAAGGTTGTAAGACCGTCGCGTACAGCTACATTGGTACTGAGCTAACTTGGCCAATTTATTGGGATGGTGCACTAGGTAAAGCAAAAATGGACCTAGACCGTGCAGCGAAAGCGCTAAACGACAAGTTAGCAGCAACAGGCGGCAGTGCCAATGTTGCGGTACTTAAATCTGTTGTAACTCAGGCGAGTTCTGCAATTCCTGTTATGCCACTGTACATCGCAATGGTATTCAAGAAAATGCGCGAAGAAGGTGTACACGAAGGCTGTATGGAACAAATCTACCGTATGTTCAGCCAACGTCTATACAAAGAAGACGGTAGCGCGGCAGAAGTTGATGAGATGAACCGCCTACGTCTGGATGACTGGGAACTTCGTGACGACATTCAGCAGCACTGTCGTGAGCTATGGCCTCAAATTACGACTGAGAACCTAAAAGAGCTGACTGACTACGTTGAGTACAAAGAAGAGTTCTTGAAACTATTTGGTTTCGGCGTTGAAGGCGTAGATTACGAAGCGGATGTGAATCCAGCAGTTGAAGCAGACTTCATTCAAATCTAATCGAATCACAGACTAGATAACCAATAAACAAAAGGCGCTCATTGAGCGCCTTTTTGTATTTCATAGTCAAAGTGAGTATTAACTTAGTATTATCAGAATCGTACCAGCTAGCGTCATTAAAATATTCGCAATCGCATAGGTACCCGCATAACCAAGGGCAGGGATGGTGGACTTAGCGTAGTCGTTAACGACATCCATAGCTGGAGCGCAAGTACGGGCGCCAATAATGGCTCCGAAGAGCAGGGCACGGTTCATCTTGAGTACGTGTGCGCCAACTAAGTAAGCCAGAACTACAGGTACAACACTGACAATAAATGCCAAACCAATGACTTTTGGTCCTACTTGCGTTAGGTGCTCGAACATCTTTCCACCTGCACTTAGACCAATTCCCACCATAAAGAACATTAACCCTAGATCTTTGACCATATTCAGCGCCCCTTGTGGGACATAACCGAAAGTAGGGTGATTTGCTCGTAAGAAACCAAGCGTAATACCGGACAACAGAAGACCCACCGCATTACCCAAACTGAAAGACACCTGACCGAACGTCATTGTGATGAGGCCAAACAGAATACCCAAAATAAAGAAGCTACAAAAAGCGAGCAAATCGGCCATTTGACTGTGGATCGAGATGAAACCGATTTTTTCCGCCAGTCCATGTACTCGGCTTTTCTCGCCGCTCACTTGAAGGACGTCCCCTTTAGCGAGCACAATGTCTAAGTCCATAGGCATTTCAATCTGAGCGCGAACTACGCGGTTTAAGAAACAGCCAAACTCAGACAAATTCAAATCCGATAAACGCTTACCAGCGATAGCGTCACTTTTTACGACGATTTCTTCTTCAACGATGCGCAAATCAAGCAAGTTACGGTCGAATACTTCTTTACCATTACGGAAGCTAGGGTCTAAGCGAGCATGGCTGTCAGGGAAGCCAACCAGTGCAATTTCATCTCCCTCTTGCAAGATAGCATCACCATCTGGGTGGGCGAGAATACCATTGCGACGGATTCGTTCAATGTAACAGCCAGTTTGACGATAAATACCCAGTTCTCGCAAGTTTTTACCATCAGTCCAGTCAATTAGCTCTGGGCCCACTCGGTAAGCTCGAATAATGGGTAAATACACTTTTCTCTGGCTTGAATTTCCAAGGCCACGCTCTTGTGCGATTTGCTGCGCGGAATCAGAAAGGTTTTGTTTTTGCAGTTTTGGCAACAATTTAGCAAACATGATCATGCTAATTAAGCCGACCAGATAAGCCATCGCGTAGCCTACGGATAGATTTTCTAATACCAGAGAAAATTCCATATTCCGCGGTATAGTCGCAAGGCCAGAGTTAAGAGCATCTTGTGCACCAACCAGTACTGGCGTTGCGGTCAATGCGCCTGCCATCATACCTGCGGATAAGCCAAAATCGAGGCCGAAATAGTGACTCAAGCCATACGTTAAGCTGACCGCAGACACGAGAACAGTCATGCTTAAAATAAAATAATGCTTACCATCTCTGAAGAATATACCAAAAAAGTTTGGTCCAGCTTCAATGCCAACGCAGTAGATAAACAGCATAAAGCCAATGGTTAAAGCTTCTGCATTAAATGAGAAACCAAGGTGGCCCATTACCAAAGAGGTAATAAGAACGCCAATAGAGTTGCCTAATTGTAATTTGCCAAATCGAATTTTTCCGATGGCAAGGCCAATGGCTAATACGACGAAGATTAGAAGGATAGGGTTTTGCTCGAGAAGGTATACGACGTCTATGTTCACTGTGTGGCTCGGTAGAGTGTGTGCCAAAAAAGATTAAGAACTGTGAATTGTAACTAAATATAGCAAAAAGATAAGTGAATTTTTTTAGGTTTTACCATTAGTTGACTTAACGTAATAACCAGCTGAAAAATAATAAAAAAGCCGCATGAAGCGGCTTTTTTGAAAACAGTCTTTATTACTCGTCAAATAGACCTAGGTGCTCTTTCGCGTATGCTTCGAACTCGTCGCAGCCACCGATGTGCTCTTGGTCGATAAAGATCTGAGGAACGGTTTCAACTGGTTTACCAACTGTTTTCTCAAGATCTGCTTTAGAAATACCTTCAGCGTGAATATCAACGTAACGGTAGTTGAAGTCATCACGTTTTGCTTTTAGCGTTTCTGCGTGCTCTTTTGCACGAACACAGAAAGGACATGCAGGGCGACCAAAGATAACAACGAACATAATCTTATTTCTCCTAAATCTATTCTTTTTTGAAAGCGTACAAAACATAGCGGCTGAGTGCGCTTTCTTTTGTTGGAGTAACTATGCCCGATCCAGATACGGAAATAAAGCGGCAATTACCTCTTGGTTCTATAGGTGAAATCTATCGAATAAAAACTAAACGCGCGTGCTTATTTTACGGCTCTGAAGTATGTGAAGTGACGCATAAAAAACATACATTCTAAAGGGTTAATGATGGCAAGGTGGAATTGGTCAATTTTTTTTGTTTAAAAAAATAGCAATCTATTTTGGCTATACGCAAATAACTTCAACTCTTACATAAGCGTTAAATCAGAGGGCGAGAGGTTATTTGGGTATATTCTTTTGGGAGGGTGTGTATGTTTCAGTTTATGACTGCAACAAGGATTATATTTGGTGAAGGTGCACTTCAATCTTCATTATCCGTTATTAACCAATTTGGCTACAGTGTTTTGCTGGTTACTGGGCAGGATACCCAACGAGCCGCCCCCATTATCCAATATCTTAAAGCTCAAAATATGCGTTACCAGCACGTAGCTATCGTTGGAGAACCATACATCACGATGGTAGAAGAGACCGCAGTGCTCGGTAGAAAATTCCAACCTGATATGGTGGTTGCGATAGGTGGTGGCAGCGTCATCGATATGGGCAAAGCCTTAGCTGCCATTATTCCCAATCAAGGCAATGTTTACGATTACGTAGAAGTGGTAGGAAGAAGCGTCCCTTTAAAAGCAAAGCCTCTTCATTTTATTGCAATTCCTACGACAGCAAGCACCGGTTCAGAAGTGACCAGAAATGCTGTGCTGAAATCTGGACAAGATAAAGTGAAAGTGAGTCTTCGAAGCCCTGATATGCTCGCAGACGTTGCCATTGTAGACCCGACACTTACTTACGGGACCGACCAATACACATCTGGACGTGGCGCAATGGATGCGTTCACTCATTTAATGGAAGCATATGTGTGTGGTGAGCCAAACCCTCTTACTGATATGGTCTGCGAAGAGGGGCTACGCCGTTTAAGCCGTTCAGTGATTGCCGCTTGTAAGCAAAATAATCATAAGGCGCGCTCTGATTTATCGTTCGCTGCATTGCTTGGTGGTATGGCGATTACTAATGCCAAATTAGGTGCCGCTCATGGGTTAGCATCGGCGTTAGGAGGCAAGTTAGACGCCCCCCATAGCGTTATTACGGCTCGCCTAGCTCCGCACGTGATGCAGGAGAACATTAACGCCGCTAAACTCGCGGGTAGGAATGATGTGATAAGTCGTTATCGCAAGCTGGCCCAATTAGTCACTGAGCGAGTAAATGCTAACGAACACGATGGAATTCTTTGGGTAAATATGGTGCTAGATAAGTTAGCGTTACCGCTACTGGCTCAATTTGGAGTATGCCAAACCTCTTTTGAGCAAGTGGCGAATGATGCGCTTAAATCAATGGCAATCAAAGGGAATCCTTTACCTCTTAATCAGGAACGTTTGATACACATATTGCAGCAAGTCTGTGATTGTAGCGGAGAGTGCGCAGCTGAGAGTGCACAACATGTCAGTTCTGTTGAAGTACTGGAATCAAGAACGGACTTATCGAGTGTCAACGACTTAGGGTGATTGCTCCCTTAGCAGCATTAAAACAAAAGGGGAGCCTTGAGCTCCCCTAGATAAAGTATGGACTAAGCTTTAGTGCTTAGTACTGGCTTAGTTTGTCATAGCGACTGTCTTTCAACGCATCTTTTACGCGTTTTAGGTTCTCACGGAAACCAGTACCACGGCGAAGAGTGAAGCCAGTTGCTAGCACATCAATCACTGTCATTTGTACAACTCGGCTTGCCATTGGCATGTAAACGTCGGTATCTTCTGGAATATCGAGCGTGATGGCCAGCGAGCTTGCCTTTTCTAGAGGAGAATCCTTCGCTGTAATCGCAATAACCGTTGCGCCATTTTCACGAGCAAGGTTCGCTATTTCTACCTGACTCTTTGTTCGACCGGTATGAGAAATAAGAACCACAACATCATTATCACTGCAGTTGATACAACTCATGCGCTGCATAACAATATCTTCAAAACAAGTAATTGGAATATTAAAGCGAATAAACTTGTTTTGTGCGTCTCGGGCAACAGAAGATGATGCACCAAGGCCAAAGAATGAAATGCGCTTCGCTTGCGTTAGCAAATCGACCGCACGGTTCACTTGCATTGGATCTAGGCTATTTTTCGCGACATCTAAACACGCCATCGTCGATTCGAAAATCTTATGGGTGTACGCGTCTGGGCCATCGTCTTCTTCCACATTACGGTTAACGTAAGGGGTGCCGTTGGCTAGGCTCTGTGCCAAGTGAAGCTTAAAATCTGGAAAGCCCTTGGTGTCCAGACGACGACAGAAGCGGTTTACAGTGGGCTCACTAACGTCGGCCATTTTAGCCAGCGTTGCAATGCTTGAATGAATTGCAGTTTGTGGAGACGCCATAATTACTTCCGCAACTTTGCGCTCTGACTTACTGAAATTCTCCAGGTTTTTTTGAATTTTTTCTAATGTATTCATAGTGTTCACGAGGGTATAGAGAACAACTCGCTGGCTCTGCTAACGAAAGGAAACACGAAGATTCCGGAGTAGAGTGGGGCGTTAACGAAAACAACCAGCGCCATAGAATCAGTATAAACCTGATCTTCAATCAGTCTAAACCAATAACGGGTACTATTTAGTGAGAATTTGACAGGCCTCAAACAAAATGTTGTAAAAACTACAGAATTGGATGTGTAAACGAAGTTTTGTTGCGCTAGTCGCACGATAATGATGTTTGAGTTACATCAAAACGAAAAAAAATTTCAAATTGATGTAACTCGATCTGGCCGTTAAGACGATTGAATATCAACAACCAGCTGTTGAATTCTTTTCATCAAATTTGGTGCTTGCTTGGCGATTTCGCGTTGTTCATCAAGCACTGAGCTCAAAATTTCTTTTGTGGTCAGTGGATTTGCCAAAACCACTCGAAACACGATCGTATTCATGCGTTGCCATTGGTCTGGGTTCAGTCTTGTACGTGAAACGAACGATTTGCCCGTTTCGCGCTGACGCTTTTGAATAAACTGTGTTAACTCATTGATCAGCTCATTCAGTTGTTCTTTTTGTGAGCCTTCTGCTTGTGCTAATGCTTCACGGATGAATGGCGGCAAATAACGGTATGTGAGCAGACAAAGCTCTGGTTCAGAAACTAACTCGAAATCATCTTGCTGTTTGATTAAATCCGCAAAGTATCGAGCTTTTTCAATGCTTTGGTCAATCAGAAGCTCGTAACCTGGGCGACTTATGATGTGCATTGCGGCGTAGACCAACATCGCCATGCCCGAACGTGAGCCTTCTAGTGTATGGCTGCCTAGGTCTTTTGAACCTTTGCGCAATATATATTGAGCGTGATGCTCTATGGATTTCATTGCGTCAGGGTCTTTGAACAGAACCATACCAGCGCCCATCGGGATATAGAGCTGCTTGTGTGCATCAATAGTTACTGAGTCTGCCATTTCCACACCTTTAAGAAGATGACGGTGATGGTTAGACATAAGTGTTGCGCCACCCCATGCGGCATCCACATGGAAGTGACAGCCGTGGGCTTGGCAGACTTCAGCGATTTCAGGCAATGGATCAACATTACCTGTCTCTGTTGTGCCAGCCACACCAATAACAGCAATAGGTTTGATGTTTTGTTTTTCGAGCTCAACAATTTTCGCTTTAAGGTCGTCGACAATAATACGGTTGTTGGCATCGGTTTTAACCGCAACCAAGCCCTCTTGGCCTAGCCCTAATACATCGGCTGCTTTCTTAAGGGAGTAGTGACCACGCTCAGACACTAGCACCGCTAAGCCATCATAGCCATAGTGCTTCATGGCTTTAAAAAGGCCTTCCTTCTCAACGCCTTTAAATGAGCCATTGGCTCTTAACGCTTTGTTACGTGCTACCCAAAGCGCAGTGATATTGGCAATGGTGCCGCCGGAACAAAATGCGCCTAATGAGTGGTTTGCACTGTGCATCCACTGATTGTAAAAAGTATCATTCTGACCATATATCAAGCGATGCAGCATACCCAAAACTTGACGCTCAAGTGGCGTAAAGGCTTTGGAAGTCTCTATTTTTACCAGGTTTTGGTTTAAGGCGATCATGATCTTTGACAGTGGCATCAAGAAATAAGGCAGTGCCGATGTCATATGACCAATGAAGCTTGGTGAAGATGTGTGAACTGAGTGCGACACCAAAGTGTCGAGTAAGTGCTCTGTATGATCTGACACGAACTCTGGCTGCTCAGGAATCTGAGCAGAAGAAAAGTCTTTTTCGATTTCGCGTAAAGGCTTTTCTTCTGCCACGATGTGTTCACGAAGAAATTGATTTAGATTTCGCGAGAGGCTCTCGTCAATTTTAGTTAACGTTGAGTCCGGACCTTCTGGGACAGTGAAGATCTTTAGCAAGCTCTCAAAGCTAACATCAGCGGTTTTTTGTTCCTTAACCATAGCAAAGAATCTTTGTAGTTATTTTGGTAATGCGAGCGGCACAATCTAAACTAAAACGGGCGCAAAGTCCCGTTTTAATTGTTGAAACCCAAGTTGTAGAAATGAAAATTTTAGGTGAAGGTTACGATATTCACATTAAAAAATTCTAGATTGAGTACGTTAAAACATTCTAGTGTTTTCGAATGCTAATCAACGACTAATGCGAGCAACCTTAGTCACATTTCTGCTTTTCAATCTTTTCTATTGACTGATTGTACTTATTAAGTGCGGTATCAATTTGTTGGGGATGACTAAGCAGATCAGCGAATGCTGAACGAAGCTCGTAGTTTTTTGGGTGGTTAGTTGATTGACGGTCGCTAAATGTCTGTTTTGCAACTTCACCTAACTTATCGCTTCGGGTCGCTAACTGCTTAACGTCATGTTGCTCTAGTTTTAACCATGCTTCGATTGGCTGTTCCGTCGCAACGCGGCTAGGGTCGTTCTCTAGAAAGTAGTGAACCGCTTCGCGGTTTAATTCAAAGTGATGTTTACGTCCATCCAAGAACCATTGACTAACTTCTTTCAGATCTGGATATTGGGTAACCGTCAAATCAACAAGATCTTGATACCACTGTAGTGAGGCATCGACGTAGCCATCGTATTTGCTAGCAAGACATTGTTGATCTGCGGCAAGCGTAAAAGTTGAGCTTGTAGCGAGGAGCGCTGCAACGACAAAGCGTTTCATTCTTCTTCCTTCTGGTTGTTATCCCTTTATTAACGCAATGCACATCAGTTGATGTTTCTCCCTTCTTTCTATTTGGTCGTGACAAATCGTTGGGCTGAATGACGAAAAGAAAGAGGGGTCTTGCCAAAAAATATTGACCACTTTGACGTTAACTGGGTATTTAAATTTTTGCCGTATTGTAATGGATGTTAAAGCGAAAACCTGAGATCTAGCTAGCAAGTGATACAAAGAAAAGCATCATAACTGGTACCAATAAACTCAAAATAAAGCCGCTAACGATAGCAACAGGAACACAACGCACACCACCGGTGGTTTGAATAACGGGTAGGGTGAAGTCCATTGCTGTTGCACCGGCATAACCAATTGCGGTGCACGGATAGCTACGAATAAAGAGAGGAATGGCAACCAGTGCGACTAGCTCTCTCATCAATTCAATCAAGAACGACGCGCCACCAAATACCGGACCAAAAGCGTCACCCATTAAAATACCTGCGAGTGAATACCAGCCAAAACCTGAAGCCATTGCGAGTGCTTGATAAAGAGGAAGATCCAAAAGCACCGCTGCAAGAACGCCACCAAGCATACATGTTGCGATGACAACAGCCGCAATGGCCATTCCTTGTTTATTTAATAGGATTTGACGCAGAGTAAGTCCACTATTGCGCAGCTGAATACCAATAAAAAATAGAAGTAGAAAGAGTATCCATTCGCTTGCTGTATCTACCCAACTCAAATCAATGGGTAACAGCAGGCCAACCACTAACCCGCCGCCAACGACCACGATAAGCTTAACAGACTCTAAAGCCATCGAAGATAACGGTAGCTTCTTTTGATTTTGATTGGTCTGGAGTGGGATAATTTTATCAATAATAGGCAGAGCCAACAGGTTGCAGGCACTTAGACACAAAAAAAACGTACTCGCATAGAGGAGAATACTTTGTAAGTTGCTGCTTAAATTATCGAGCGCCGCTAAGCTAAGACCCATCAACGACAAAATGACGTAAATAAGGTAGGACGTTGACTGATTGATCTTCTCCAATAACGAAGATCGAGATATAGGAATTAGATACCCCACCACAAGCGGAGCGAAAATAAATAGCATCCCTGAGAACATAAAGCTCAATGATTCCTTTTTGAGATAACATCAACACGCATAAATCAAATTATCTATCGGTTGAAATTAGAGACATTTCACCACACACAGCTCAGCCTTGAGCGAATCGTTTTATCGCGGATAAGGTATTATCAGAAAGCGATAAATTACAAACCGCTAGCATTGAGTACAGCACGGATTTGATCATTGAAGTCAGTATCACTCATGTTACTAAGTTCATACAAGACTTCTGCACCAGTTAAGTTGAATTCAACTTCATGTTCGTCAATGCGTTCATCGTGATTGCGGAACATCAATAAATGATGCGCAATTCTAGCGATGTCGAGATAACTCACTTCTGGTCGCGTTAACTCGTATTTTTCGTTTGAGGATACTTCTCTGAAGTCGTTGTCAAACCCCCAACGCTCAAGTACCAGTTTACTTGTGGCAGAACAACGTGTTTGGAAGATCTGCAATGCAATATCTGGGTCTAAGTAATTGCCCCTATCTAAGTACAAGTGGTACTCATTAATTAGGCAAAATAACCCAATATCGGCTAATAGACCGACCAATAACGCCTTTTCTTGCTCTAGATGACCATAAGTGCCTGGCTCGTGGCTACGAAACGATTGAACCAACATCACCATGACGGCACCGAGCTCACGCGATATCGCTGCACTCTTCACCAAGATGGCATTGCATTCTTTAGTGAGATTAACTGAGTGTTTAAGTTGCTCGATCGCTTGTGCGGTAACAATATCACGTACACGAAGTATTCCGAGACGAGATACCGCTGTAGTTAAGTCGTTGCAGGTGATATTTCTGCGATTGAAAATCACCGAGTTAGCGACTCGTAAAACGACCGCTGCTAATCCGGGATCTTCCAATAAACAGTTAGCAACATCGGCAATCGTGGTGTGTTCTTCGACACATAACTGCTGAATTTTAAGCACGACATCAGGAATAGGAGGTAACGAAATCTTACCCGTGGCGATGGACTGTTCTACCAGCTGAGCAAACTCGGATTCCAGTGCGTTTATAAGCTTATCTTTATTATTTGGCAGCCAAAAAAATGATAAATGTTCCATTGTGACGCTGTACTTGAGATCTTTCGTACAGTGTACCCTTACAGCGTATTCTTTATCAATTAAATGCGTATTATGTGCCCGTAATTGCCAGCGAGATCATAATGATGGCGTGTTTTAGGCATGCTATGCGTCAAAAAAATATCACCACACAAACAATAAGTGTGAAACTAATCACGTATGCAGAATTTATACTTTTTTATATGTGACCTATGTCCTAACTTATTTTTCAACGTTAAGTATGATTAAGCAAGTTGGTGAGCACAACTCACAAAAATATCGCCAACAAATCGACATTTATAATTCGCTATAAGCTGCTGTTTATCTGGTGACATCGCTAATCGGGGTAATTTATTCAGATTAAAGAGGTCAATGGACATGACAGACCAAGCTTTTTTTAAATATGTACGCACCTTCAGTGAGTACCAAAAACGTTCTATGTTCGGTGGTATTGGTTTATTCACCGATGATGCTATGTTTGCGCTTGTCAGCAATGATTGCTGCTACTTACGTGGTGGTAATGGGCTAGATGAAGTGTTTACTCAACTGAGCTGTGAGAAGTATAAGCACGTCAAAAAACAGACGACGGCAACCGTAAATTATTATGATGTAACCGATTTATTCGAATCCGGATATGTAGGGCTTGATGAACTGGTACAGAAATCAATTGAATACTCAATTAAGGAACGGAAATATCAAAAGTCCTCTGCCAGTAGACGCTTAAGAGACTTACCCAACATGCAACTAACCCTTGAACGTATGGTCAAGAAAGCCGGTGTTGATGACGTAGAAACCTTTTTAGAACTTGGACCTGTAAAAGTCTTCAACAAAGTTAAAACGGCTTACGGTAATGATGTTGATGTAAAGCTACTGTGGAAATTTGCTGGTGCAACTGATGGCGTACATTGGAAACTGATCCAAGAGCCGCGTAAAAAACAGTTATTGGCACTGTGTGACTAAGCGAAGCTGATCGCACAATGATTGACTCGTTTCGATGGAGTTAGCGGGTCGTAAAGGCAAGTGTGAAAAGCGGAAAAAGGACGTTGAAGTTTTTTACCACTTCATTGAGTTAGTCATTAAATTAGACAAAAAAACCGAGGTAGAGACCTCGGTTTTTGTTTTTTAATTTGCTCTTTTCTTACAGCACAAATCTTAAAACTTAAAACGCGTAGTGAACATTACCTGATCACCGTAAAAATCGTTGATACGTGCTTCAGCACCCAAAGAGAAAAGCTCTGTTGAGTGGAATCGAGCGTAGGCAGAGCCAGTCCAATCGTCATCGTTATCGATAGAAACGTAGCCGACTTTGCCGCCTACTTCTAATTGAGGGCCCAACCATTGGCGAACACCTAAGTTCAGCTCCATACCAACATCTGTGCTGCTCTCATTCGAAGGTTGCACAACGCGCATTAGCATTTCACCAGTAAGATCTGCCCAGTTGTTTAGCGGAGAATGGAAGCCAAAGCCTGCAGCTGAGTCAAAATCACTTTCAAACTCAGAGTCAATACGAGCAATAACATGCGCGTTCGGGTGAATTGATTTGCTGAATCCAGCACCAAATGTCACAGGACTTGCGCCAATACGTGCTTCGAAATAGTCGTAGCTAAAGTTGCTCATAGTTGCTGGCGCATTGCGATCGTTTGCAGCTAGGGCATGGCTTGATGCCACTAGTAAGGCAGCGGCTAATAGTGTTTTACGCATAACTAACGATAAACCTTGTTCATTATTTCCATGGATTCAAGCAACCACTTGAACCGTAATCTGATTTGTCCGACATCATAATAAAAAGGAAGGTCGACGACCAACAAAAATGTGTCGATGTTTTGTCAATTAACTTAATAGTTCCTTGGTTTAAGCAAAAACTACGCCATATACGTAGTGTCCGAGAATTTCACTCGAACAAGCAACGATGTTTTTCTAACCTCGTTCTACTATGCGAGGTAAGGTGGTTCAATGAGCATCGTTGAGTTCAAGTTAGAACCAAACACTTTATTACTCGCCAAAGCTTGCTCTTCTTTCTGCCATGGCGTTGAGGACTGCCTCAGAATCAAGGATTTGAGTCCAGGATAGCAGGTTATCATCATTCTCAATCACAAACGCGGTAAGCTGAGACACGATTGCTTTTCTCAATGCTTCACCTTTCCAAGGTTTGGCAATGTAATAATCGAGACTCGCGTTATTTACGGCTTCTACGGTGTCTTCCAAACCAGCTTGTCCTGTGAGTAAAACTTTGCGCGCTGCTTTTGTGTCACCATTTTGACTGAGTTCGATTAAGAAGCTGATCCCAGTTTGTTCCGGCATAATGTGGTCACATAAAATGAGCGCAAGCTGAACTTCTTCTTCCGCCATCTCCTCAATCACCTGCCGAGCTTCAGTCACCGATTCCGCTCCTTCGACGACAAAGTTCTCCTCGAAGGGAGCAAGATCTTGGAGCACGCTATCCAAGACTTCTCGTTCGTCATCGACACATAAAATTAGATACTTGGTCATGTTTCATCTCCTTCTTCGATGACTGGTAACCAGACGGTCATTCGTGTGAACTGGCCGATCTCTGATTCGACGTCAATCCACCCTCTGTGTGCTGTTACGATTTGCTGGCAGATGGACAGCCCGATGCCTAAGCCAAAATTACCTTCTTTTTTTGTGGTGAAGTTCAGCTCGAAAATGGCGTCTCTTTGCGATTCAGGAATGCCACATCCATTATCTTCAAATGAGATAACGGCATAATGTGTGTGCTCTTTTTCTACAAGGCGTGTTTGTATGTTTAACACACCTTTCTCTGGAAATGCGTCAATGGCGTTAGAGACCAAGTTCGTCCACACCTGTTGGAGTGCGATCGGTTGACAAAGGATGGAAGGCAAGTTTGCATAGTCGGTTGAAACTTGGTGCATTTTTAATTTGTTCTCGAAAATCACCAAGGTGTCTTCAATGCCCTCATGAATATCGGCATAGTGCAGGGTCTCATCATCTGACCGAGCATATCCTTTCAGGCTTTTTACCATATCAGCAATTCGTGCTGCACAGACATTAATTGAGCGAAGTGTAGAACCTGCTTTGTGGTATTGCTCTAGTGTATTGAGAGCATGATAAGACGCTTGCTGCTTTCTCGTTAGTTGGGTAAGTAGCTCGTGATCGGATTCTAAACCAAGGCTCACCACTTTCTTTGCCAACGCTCGGTCTGGAAGAGTATGGCTAAGCGCTTTTACGCGTGATCTGAGCTCGGCGGTTGAAGCGGGTTTTGAGGTTTGCGCTTTGTTCAGTAATTCAATGCCTTTGGTTTGTATATCGGAACTGGGCTCATCGTTAAGTAATCGTTCTAGTGTATGCGTTAAATTCTCTACGCCCCTTAATATCGCGGCTACTGGATTGTTTAGTTCGTGGGCCACTCCCGCAACCAATTGACCAAGCATCGCCATTTTTTCTCTTTCAATGAGCTGCTGGTGGGCTGATTCTAAAGATTCGAGCGTTTTTTGAAGTTGCAGTTTGGTGTTGATGCTTCTTTGCAATCGGCGGTTGAAGTGGCGTAAGAGCAAGTTTGTAAAAAGAGGCAGTAAGTTTGAGTCGCTTTGCATCACTTTATTGAATACGTTGCGATCGAGTTTGATAACTTCTGTTTTGGTTAGTGTTAGAGCTGTCGAGAAAGAACATTCCCCAGTAACAAACGACATGCCTCCGACAATATTCCCTTTGTTATGGCGTACAACCTCTCGCTGCATGCCTTGTTCATCGCGCTTGTACAGAGCCACTTCACCTTCGGTGATAAACCACAAAAAGCTATTTGGCTCGCCTTCCACGGTTAATAAGTGTTCAGGTGAGTATGTACGGCACGCTCTTGTTTCGTCATTATCTTTGAAAAATTGCTGGAGAGCGGAGATCACTTGCTCGGCTAACTCGGTATCAGACATCGAGTGGTAGTCGTGTAAGAATCCGGCTTGATAATGGCTCATCTGATTATTGATGTGCGCTCGCAACAAGCTGTGATGATCCAATATCTGACTGTAACTTAGCAGGTCTTCTTTACCGTTTCGCAATATAAATTGGGTCAGCTCTTTTTGCACTGTGTTAAATAAGACGTGATCTGGCAAAGGTTTAGTGAGGCAGTGGTCGAGCCTGCCCTCATTAACGGCAGTGAGAATTGCCTCTATATCAGACGAGCAGCTAATAAGAATTTTTCTTGCTTGCTCGGTATGTGGCATCCGGTCTAAACCAATAAGAAAATCCACGCCGTTAAAATGAGCGTGATGGCTCGCTATAACTAAAGCAACAGTCTGTTCTCTTTCTTCTAGATACTCTAAAGCGCTTTGAGCCTCTTCTATCGATTCGACAGAAAAAATATCAAACTTACTTGAGAAGGCAGACAGCTCCAATCGAAACTGTTCAGCACTGATTGGGTTGTTGTCGAGACACAACACAGCATAACGATTCACAGATATTTTAGCTCCGGTTAAAACTTCGCCACGCAAACTTTAACAATAAAAGGACATGATGAGTGGGAGCCAAGTATGATTCCTGATTAATGGACTAGAATAAGCATCAATAGTCTGATTTGTCTCAATGTTTTCTCCGCAGGTGGTTTGGGGTAGACTGACCGAAAATATCTAATAAGTGACGTTATGCAAAATCTTAAAAAAATCGGCGCCATTGGTGGTGCTATCTCATTAGCACTGTGTTGGCCATTGGCTGTCGGACAAATTGGTCAGTCCATCATTGAAGATGGTATTACCAATATGAATGATGAAATGATTAAAGGTGAAGTGGTCGAGTATCAGCGTGGCTACTTGTCTTCAGTCGTGCTGACTCGTTATTCAGTTGTTGATCCTGATCTTAAAACTCAGCTAGAGCGTGATGGTATGCCAACGACGTTTGATGTAACCAGTGATGTTAGCCACGGTCTAACAAGCCTAACAGCTGATTCAAAATTGGTGGACAATGACTTTTTGCCTCTCACGATGCATAGCCAGACTCAACTAAATGGCAATACAGCATTTATCCTCGACCTAGACAGTTGGCATTATCGTAACGAAGCGCAAGGTGTTTCTGTTTCTACAAGCCCTGCAAAAGTAACAGGTGATGTGACGGTATTGGGTGATCTCAATTACCAAGTTTCCGTTCCTTCTGTTCAAGTGGATTTTGAAAACGGTGAAGAGCTTCATCTGAATGCATTGACAGGGCAAGGTAAAGGAAAGCAAGCAAAAGGCTACTGGTTAGGCGAGCAATCTTTCTATCTAGAGAAGCTAGATGTGGTTGATGCGAACTTAACGCCTGTCTTTTTGATTGAAAATGCGAGCTACCGTGGTAACACTACGATGAGTGAGTCTGGTGATAAGCTGAACAGTCAATTAAACCTAGATGCTAAGAAACTGCGTTTAACTGATGGGACGGATGTCGATAACTTTAAGTTGGATTTCTCAATTGCAGATGTGGATAGCCAGTCTTTTGATCAAATTATGTCTATCTATCAAAGCTCTCCTATGCTAGATGAGCAGGAAATTGCGAATTTATTGCCGCATGTCGATACGCTGTTTAGCAAAGGTTTTGATTTATCCGTGAACGAGCTTTCACTCGCGTTCGGTGACGGCAAGTTCCACAATGAGTGGCAACTATCCATCCCTGAAGGTACTGAGCATATTACTCAAGATCCAATGAAGTTGGTGACGGCCACTACTGGTGAACTTAGCACTTACTTCTCTGATGAATTAGTAACGCATTACCCATTTATTCAAGAAGGGATTGATGAGCTCCTTATTATGGAGTTGATCGAAAAAGTAGAGGGCGGTTATCAATTAAAAGCAGAAATTGGTGAAGGCAAATTGAAGTTCGAAAATGGGCATGAGTTCCCATTGGTGGCTCTACTTATGCCTGCTTTGATGCAACAACAGTAATTCGTGTTGTTGCGAATTTGTTCCAATTCAACGCTTAGTCTTTAAAAAGAGGTCGTAAGACCTCTTTTCTTGTTTTTATCACTGCGAAAACGTGATATTAATTTCGTAATATTTACATAGCAGGAGCAATGAGCATCATGGAACAAAATACGGACAACGTATTTAACTTCAGTGCAGGGCCAGCAGGTCTGCCTAAAGCAGTTATGCAGCAAGCACAACAGGAACTAATCGATTGGCAAGGCCTTGGTACTTCGGTCATGGAAATCAGCCACCGAAGCAAAGAGTTCATCAAAGTTGCAGAAGAAGCCGAGCAGGATTTACGTGATCTTCTGAATATTCCGGACAACTATAAAGTACTGTTCTGCCAAGGTGGTGCTCGTGCTCAGTTTGCTGCTGTTCCTCTAAACTTACTTGGTGATGCCGATACGGCAACTTACATCGATGGTGGTTATTGGGCTGAAAGCGCGGTAGCTGAAGCGAAAAAATACTGCGAACCAGACGTGTTTGATGCAAAAACAGAAATCAACGGGAAAGTCGCGGTTCTACCTGCAAGTGAATGGAAAATTGCTCCAGAAGCGGCTTACGTTCACTTCTGTCCAAATGAGACCATTGATGGTATTGAGATTAACGATCTTCCTATCACCGACAAACCGATTGTTGCTGACATGTCTTCGACAATTCTTTCTCGTGAAATTGATGTGTCGAAATACGGTGTGATTTACGCGGGCGCTCAGAAAAATATTGGTCCTTCCGGCATTGCTATTGCTATCGTGCGCGATGATTTATTAGGTATGGCGAAGCAGGTACTACCAAGTATTTTGGATTACACTGTTTTGGCAGAAAAAGAATCAATGTTCAACACGCCACCAACCTTTGCATGGTACCTGTCTGGTCTTGTTTTCAAATGGCTGAAGGCACAGGGCGGAGTAAAAGCGATTGAGCAAGTGAACCGCGCTAAAGCCGCGCTACTGTATGATTACATCGATCAGTCTGATTTCTACCGTAATGGCGTGCACTCAGCAAACCGTTCTTTGATGAACGTGCCATTTCAACTTGCTAAGCCTGAACTGGATGCAACCTTCCTTGAGCTAGCAGACTCTAAAGGGCTGAAAGCGCTAAAAGGTCACCGAGCAGTTGGTGGTATGCGAGCATCCATTTATAACGCAATGCCGCTTGAAGGCGTTCAAGCGTTAGTAGACTTCATGCAAGAGTTTGAGAAAAACTACGCGTAAGCTCAAACTGATAACTGATATTTGTTCTCCAAAGCGTCGCTATTGCGGCGCTTTTGTTTATCTCAACTCACATCATTCCAGGAAGGTAAAATGACCAAGGCAAATATTGAAGCGCTGACTAAGCAGTTCCCACTCTTGGCAGCACTTATTGATCTTGAAGAGGTTTGTTGGTTTAACCCCCATATCACTTCCTTGGAGGAAGGCTTACCTCATGTCGGGTTAGATGAAAAAGATATTCAAGCGGCGAGTGAACGGCTAGCACGATTTGCGCCTTATTTGATGAAAGCGTTTCCCGAAACGGAAACGTCGCGTGGCGTTATTGAGTCCGCAGTGGTGGATATTCCCAATATGAAAGTGCGTTTGGAGCAGCAATACGACACACCAATATTGGGCCATTTAATGCTCAAAAAAGACAGTCATTTGCCAATTTCTGGTTCGATCAAAGCGAGAGGTGGTATTTATGAAGTGCTCACTCATGCAGAAAAGTTGGCGTTTGAAGCCGGCTTGCTCTGTGAAAGCGATGATTACAGCAAATTGTTCAGCAATGAGTTTCGGCAGTTTTTTAAGCAGTACAGTATTGCAGTTGGCTCAACCGGCAATCTTGGTATGTCCATCGGTATCATGAGTGCGAAGCTGGGTTTTTCAGTTTCAGTCCACATGTCTGCGGATGCGCGGGAATGGAAGAAAAATAAGCTCCGGTCACATGGTGTTAATGTCGTAGAGCACCAAGAAGATTATGGTATTGCTGTCGCGCAAGGTCGTAAAGAGGCAGAAAAAGATCCCAACTGTTTCTTTATCGATGATGAAAACTCACGGACGCTGTTTCTAGGTTACTCTGTTGCGGGTGAGCGTCTTAAGCAGCAATTTGATGACTTGGGAATCGTTGTTGATGAGCATCATCCATTGTTTGTTTATCTTCCTTGTGGTGTTGGCGGCGGGCCTGGTGGCGTGGCATTTGGCTTGAAGGTAGCGTTTGGCGAGCATGTCCATTGTATTTTCGCGGAGCCAACGCACTCCCCGTGCATGCTGTTGGGCGTACATACAGGCTTGCATGACGATATTTCGGTACAAGATTTGGGTATCGATAACATCACCGCCGCTGATGGCTTGGCAGTCGGGCGTGCCTCGGGATTTGTCGGAAGAGCGATGGAAAGGCTACTTGATGGTTTTTACACCATTGATGACGCTCGTATGTATCACCACTTGGGTGAGTTAAGTGAACTGGAAGGTATTAATCTAGAGCCTTCTGCATTAGCCGGTATGATTGGGGCAGTGCACGTCTCGAATAACCATGCTTATCAGTCTCAAATGAAATTTGACGAAGAAAAACTCAAAAACGCAACACATCTTGTTTGGGCAACTGGTGGGGGCATGGTTCCGGAAGATGAAATGGCGGCTTATCTCAAAAAATCTGGTCGGTAAATCAGCACTGTATACGTGCTTAATTAGGTAACTAATTAATACAGGAATAACAAAAGGGCTCATCGTTTGATGAGCCCTTCTCGTCACTGAAAATCGAATTATAGAGATTGTAATAGTTGGTAGTAACGACCTTTTTGAGCGAGTAGCGTTGGATGGTCGCCTTGTTCGATGATCTCACCTTGTTCCATCAAACAGATGCTATCCATACTTTCTAACTCTATCAGTCGGTGTGTAATGAATACTACTGTCTTATTAGCAAAGTGTTCATTGAAAAGCGCCATCACTTTTTGTTCCGTACGCTTATCGAGGCCTTCAGTCGGCTCATCTAAGAGTAGGATTGGGGCATCACGTAGCAATGCTCGAGCAATACCGATTCGGCGTTTCTCACCACCAGATAACTGACGACCGCCGTCGCCTAACCAAGCGTCTAAACCCGGCTCTTCAAGAAGTCCGCCAAGCTCGACTTTTTGTAAAATAGTAGACAGTTGCTCATCACTTGCGTCCGGAGCGGCCATGAGTAAGTTGTCACGTAGTGTCCCGTTTAGTACATCTACGCGTTGACTGACCACAGTCATTGCTGTTCGCAGGTCAGAATCGCTCCAATCTTGCAGTTTTGCACCACCGATTCGAACTTCACCTTGGTTAACATCCCAGTAGCGGCAAAGAAGCTGAATCAGTGTTGATTTACCTGAACCTGTTTGACCTACAATTGCAGTTTTAGTGCCCAACGGTAGTGAGAGTGACAAGTCTTTCAGTACCTTTTGCTGACCGTCAGGGTAAGTAAAATCTATGTTGTCGAATTCAATGTCTAACGTTGTGTCTTTATGTTTCGACTGCTCAGGGAAGACAACGTCAGGTTCAGCCAAAATTACTTCATTTAAACGACGAGCAGAGGTCAACGTTTGACCGAGATACTGGAATGCGCCCGCGATAGGCATCAGAATCTCAAAGCTCGCCATGGTTGCAAACGCAAACAGCGCAATCCAAGGATCAGGAGCACGACCACCTACGCCGTCTGCAGCAAACCAAAGCATCACAACCAGTGTAAGGCCGTTCACCAGCATAAGCAGGCCTGAAGCCATGCCCGTTAAATTCGCGTTCACAAATTGGTTAGACAGCAACTGCTTCTGCTTCTCTAGAATGAGATTACGATAACGTTCTTCTGCTCCAAAGATACTCAGTTCACTGTAGCCTTGAAGCCAGTCCAGTGTCGCCACTCGCAATTGCGCTTTATGATGAGTGAGATTCTCGCCATTGTTTTTACCCAGTTTATAGAACAGTACTGGCCATACAAACAACATGACGGTAAGAATCGAGCCAAGCAGTAGGGCGAGATGCCAATCAAAGAAAGCCAGGACAGCCGTTAAACTCAATATGCCAAAAACACCAATCACGACAGGGCTGATAAGTCGAAGGTAAACGTGATCCATCGCATCTACGTCCGCTACTAGGCGGTTGAGCAGATCGGCATCACGCATCGTAGAAACACGACCCGGAATCAGTGGTGCAAGTTTCTTAAAGAAGAAGATACGTAGATCGGTAAGCAGCTTGAACGTTGCATTGTGGCTAACGACACGTTCTCCCCATCGACCTGCGGTTCGAGCCATTGCAGCGCCGCGTACCCCGGCACCTGGTAACATGTAGTTGAAGGTCTCACGAGCAACCGTCAAGCCTGCCACCGCTGCGGCTGAAATAAACCAACCTGATAGCGTTAATAAGCCAATAGACGCCGCTAAGGTCAGAAATGCCAGTAGCATACCTAGCGAAAGACCAAACCAGTGTTTCTTATAGAGTTTAAGATAAGGGAGTAAATCACGCATCTAAGTTCCCCTTGTCTGTTTCACGTTGTGCGAGGTTCGCTTCCAACATGTCTTTAAATAAGCCATCTTCTGTCGACAGTGTGGCGTAATCACCACGTTGAACAATCTGACCGTCCTGCATAACAAGAATTTGCGATACGTTTTGTAAAGGCGCAAGTTGGTGAGTAATCATCAAATTCGTTGTGGCATGCGCATACTTGTTAATGCCTTCCATCACGAGTTTTTCACTGCGAGCATCTAAGCTTGCGGTTGGTTCATCTAACAACCAAAAACGACCATTTTGTAGCATGGCGCGAGCCAGTGCTAAACGCTGCGCTTGGCCGACAGATAAACCACCAGAACGATCAGATATCGGATAATCCAACCCATGCATTTCAACAAATTCAGCAGCGTGAGAGTCATTCAACACAGAATGTACGTCTGCATCCTGAATATTGTGCTTACCTAGTGTGATGTTATCTCGAATGCTACCGTGTAATAGCATCGGGTTTTGACCAATCCAGCTTACTGCCTCTCGCCATGTGGCTAGATCCAGTTGCGACAATTCGCAGCCATTAATTTTTAAGCTACCTTGATAAGGCATGAAACCGAGGATTGTGTTTACCAAACTTGTTTTACCTGCGCCACTTGGTCCAACCAACGCTGTACTTTTGTTGGCTTCAAGAGAGAAGGATAGGGGACCTGCGAGCTGCTTACCTTCCGGACTAAAAATGGTTAACTGGTCCGCTTCAATATGGATAGGGCTGTTTTTATCTAACGCTTGGGTACCATCTTTGATTTGATCGACTTCCAAATCCAGAAACTCGACAATGCTTTCTGCTGCGCCAACCGCTTGCTGTTTCGCATGATAGAACGTGCCCAAATCACGTAATGGCTGATAAAACTCTGGAGCAAGAATCAGAATGAACAAACCAGCAAAGAGCGTAACACCTGTGCCGTAGTAGCCGAAGTCCAGCTCCCCGATATAACTAAAGCCAAAGTAGACAGCGGTAATTGCGATAGAAATAGAAGTGAAAAACTCTAACACCGCAGAAGACAGAAACGCGATTTTCAGAACGTCCATGGTACGAGTACGAAAGACTTCTGAAGCACCCTTTAGCGTCTCAGTTTCAGATTTTGTTCTATCGAATAAGCGAATGGTTGTCATTGCTTGCAAGCGGTCATAAAAGTGACCCGACAAACGCTGCATCGCTTTAAAGTTTTTACGGTTTGCTTCTGCGGCTTTCATCCCAACCAGTGCCATGAAAATAGGCACTAGTGGTGCAGTGACCAGGAAGATCAAGCCTGCTGCCCAGTTTACTGGGAATACGACAACCAAAATGATGAAAGGCACTAGTACCGATAATGACATTTGAGGCAAGTAGCGTGAGAAGAAATCTTGCATATCTTCTACCTGCTCTAAGATGAGCGTTGCCCAAGTGCCAGCAGGTTTGCCTTTGATGTAAGCTGGCCCAAGTTTATGAACTTTATCTAAAATGAGTTGGCGAATATAAACTCGAATTTGCTCCCCGCAACGGTAACCGGCAAGCTCTCGACCCCAGGTACAAGCAGCTCGACCGATAACCGTGCCACCGAGCCCAACAAAATGCCAAATGAGCTCGGCTTTGTCGACTTGGTCAATGATTAACTGGTGCAGAATGGAGGCGAGCAGGGCTGCTTGAGCCAATAAAAACACGCTTGAAAGTACGCCTAGGCCTATCGCAATCATAAGCCAGCGCTTGGCTAACTTACTTTGTTGCTTCAGCCACTTATTCAAGCTGCTTTGCTTTTTCTTATCCATCGTGAAGGCTTAATGATAATTGTTTTAATGAGGCGGTAGTATACAAAAGAAAACCCAGCGGGAATACCGCTGGGCTTTAAGGATATGACACAAATGTGAAAAGTTATTTGTCACCAAGTGAGTCTAAGAAACGTTCAGCATCTAATGCAGCCATACAACCTGTACCTGCAGAGGTGATCGCTTGACGGTAGTTGTGGTCCATTACGTCGCCAGCTGCAAATACACCTTCGATACTAGTTTGTGTTGCGTTGCCTTCAAGACCTGATTGAACGATGATGTAGCCATCTTTCATGTCTACTTGGCCCTCAAAGATTTGTGTGTTTGGCTGGTGACCAATTGCGATGAATGCACCCATTACATCGATATCTTCTGTCGCACCGCTGTTCACGTCTTTAATGCGGACGCCCGTTACGCCCATATCGTCACCCAGTACTTCATCGAGAGTGCGATCGGTATGAAGAACGATATTACCGCTTTCAACTTTATCCATCAGACGTTTCACAAGGATCTTCTCTGCGCGGAATGAATCGCGGCGGTGGATCAGATGAACTTCTGACGCAATGTTAGATAGGTATAGCGCTTCTTCAACAGCCGTGTTACCACCGCCCACAACTGCAACTTTCTGATTACGGTAGAAGAAACCGTCACAGGTTGCACAAGCAGAAACGCCGCGACCTTTAAATGCTTCTTCAGACTCAAGGCCAAGGTATTTTGCTGATGCGCCGGTAGATATGATTAAGGCATCACAAGTGTACTCACCTGAGTCGCCTTTTAAACGAAATGGGCGTTGTGATAGCTCTACTTCATTGATGTGATCAAATACGATTTCAGTTTCAAAACGCTCGGCGTGTTCTTTCATGCGATCCATCAATGCTGGACCTGTCAGTCCCTCAGCATCGCCTGGCCAGTTTTCAACTTCAGTTGTGGTGGTTAGCTGACCACCTTGTTGCATTCCCGTCACAAGCACAGGGTTTAAGTTTGCACGCGCTGCGTAGACGGCAGCTGTGTATCCTGCAGGACCAGAACCAAGAATTAATAATTTACAGTGTTTTACGTCGCTCATTATGGCTCCAAAAAGGGCGTAACATTTCCCTCGATTGTATGGAAATTCTTAGTGCTTTAAAAGCATAAACAACGATTGTGATCGAATAATTGGTTATAGATTAGAACCCACTAAATATTGATTGAGAACGTTGACTTCTAGCATAAAATTCTATTCGTAGTAGAGAAGTCTAGTTTCAAATATTGTCAAAGCGTAAAACTGAAACATGGCTCTGTTTTTGTGGTTTTATTTGGTTTGTTATGTTGTTTTAGTCGTTTTGTTGAAGCTATCAACGTTAAAAGCTGGTAATTGCAGAATATTTGCGTAACCTAGAGTGTAAATTAAATGTTAATTAATGTGCCTCATTAAAGGAGCAAATGATGTTACATTCACGTGAGAATACTCTACATTTAACACAGCTCAGCATGGCAGCAATTGAGCAGCTTTCCCCATCGTTTGAAGAACTGCCTCGTACCGAACATGCAGATGGTCAGTATCGACTACGACGTTATTCTGTGGTTGGTTTTGATAACGGCAAAGTCATCGACTTAAATAAAAATAGCTTTGTTCAATCCTCTGATATCAACCGATTTCAAGGTGATGTTGTAAGACAATTCGAGCCAATTGAGAAGGATATTCTTACCAGCGATGGATTTCGAGAAATGTGTGAATTGTTTGTCAATGCGAATCATCTGCCAAACGGTCAAGAAATAGAAATCCACCAAATCCGTATCAGGGCACTGGAAGAAGAAACCCAAGTAGCACCTGAAGGTGTGCACCAAGACGGTTTTGATCACATTGCAATGGTTGGTGTGGGACGCCATAACATCATCGGTGGCGACATCATGCTGTACAGCAGCCATAACCAAGCCCCATTTTTCCGTAAAGTGCTAGAAACCGGAGAGGTCGCAATCTTGGCTGATAGCAAGCTGTGGCATAACGCGTGCCCAATCCGCTCTGTTATTGATGACGAAGCGGGCCATATGGATGTATTTGTACTCACGGCTACGGATAAGCGTAATGAACTTCAATCTTAATCAGATCAGAGAGCAATTTCCGGCGTTGGCTCAATACCACAACGACAAGCCCGTGACGTTTTTTGATGGTCCAGGTGGCTCACAAGTGCCTCAATCAGTACTAGACAGCATGGTAGGGTATTTAGGTCGTTTCAACGCTAACTTAGGCGGGCATTATTTTTCTAGCCAAGTGACCGTTGACGTAATGCAAAATGCGCGTGAGTCGGCTCAGGCTCTACTTAATGCCCCTTCATCTGGCAATATTGTCTTCGGTGCCAATATGACCTCACTAACCTTTCAGCTTAGTCGCGCGATTAGTCGAGATTGGCAAGCAGGAGATGAGATCATTGTTTCCGCTTTGGATCACTATTCAAATGTATCCAGCTGGCAGCAAGCGGCAGAAGATAAAGGCGTTACGGTTCATCAAGTTCGTATCAACGAAGAAGATTGTACGCTGGATATGGAGCATTTAAGCCGCCTTCTTTCTGATAAAACGCGCCTTGTCGCTGTGACTTATGCATCGAACACGACGGGCTCTATTGTGGATGTACAGCAAGTAGTCAGCATGGCGCACAATGTTGGGGCACAAGTTTATGTGGATGCCGTCCATTATGCGCCTCATCATTTGGTTGATGTTCAAGCGTTAGGTTGTGACTTTTTAGCTTGCTCAGCTTACAAGTTTTTCGGACCGCACGTTGGTATTGCTTACATAGCCGATCAGTGGCTCCACAGTATTCGCCCTTACAAAGTCGAGCCTGCCACTAATATAGGCCCAGGTCGATTTGAAACAGGAACGCAAAGTTTTGAAGGTCTTGCTGGTGTCGTTTCTGCGGTTGAGTATCTGGCTCAATTTGGTGAAGTCGGTTTACCTCTTCGCCAACGATTGGAGCAAAGCTACCAACTGTATGAACAACATGAGCAGCGCTTGAGTGAGCGTTTCTTACAGCGTTTGAATGCATTAGATGGTGTCAATCTATTCGGTATCGCAAAGGAAGATAGCCAACTCCGCACGCCAACTTTTGCGCTAACGTTTGACCGATATTCTCCAGAGTTCATCGCGAAAACACTGGGTGAACATAACATTTGTGTATGGAATGGTCACTTTTATGCGTTGGGCTTAGTTCGTCAACTTGGTTTAGAAGAATCGGGTGGTGTAGTGCGAATTGGTTGTATGCATTACAACACAATAGAAGAAGTCGATATGTTATTCGATGTGCTTGAAAGCATCCTTGACGCATAACTAACGATTTCTTCCTGATAGAAAAACAAAAGCTCGGGTCAAACTCGAGCTTTTTTCGTTTTTATTTGAATCAACGCGTTCTGCAAGCGATTACGCACTAACTTCAACTTCATAGGAAGTGAATTTTCTTACATTAATAACGCCGGTATCAAAGATGAGGTATTGACCTTTGATGCCTTGCAAAGTGCCAGTAACAACCGGGTTTTTATCGAAGTTATGCGAAGTGATCTTCGTTGGGTGCCGTTGTACCGGGTAGCTAAGGTCGGTAATGCTTTCGTTTAATACTTCAATGGCATCTTCGCCGAATTGCTGTTTTATCTCGGCAATTTTCTCTTCGACTAAAGGCAATAGCTCAGCAAAACGGTCCTGCAATGCCATAGGTTCACCGTCACCTTTAAGCAGTGTGCGCCAATTGGTCTTGTCTGCGATATGTTTCGCCAGTTCAACTTCAATTAAACCGGAGATATGGCGAGTTTTTACTTTAAAAATTGGCAAGCCCTGAGTCGCGCCTTGGTCAATCCAACGAGTCGGGATTTGAGTATGACGAGTAATACCAACTTTTAAGCTGGATGTGTTGGACAGGTAGACAAAGTGATCCACCATGCAATTCTCTTCACCCCATTGTGGTTCGCGACAAGTCCCTTGATCGTAGTGGCAGGTCTCTGGCTTCATGATACACATGTCGCAGCTTGCTAGCTTTTTCATGCATACAAAACAGTGGCCTTGCGAATAACTCTTTTTCGTTTTCTTTCCACATGAGCAACAAAAAATATTGCCAGTGTGAGTCAGTGTGAGCGTTTTACCCAGAAAAGGAGTTAAGTCGATCTCTTCCTCACCGACAGGAAGACGGTAGTTGACGGCACCTTCCAGAGAAGCACGCATTTTGTTTAGCGTGCCAGTTGCAATTAATGACATGACATTACTCATTATTGTGTTTTTGCACAGTATATACTGAAGTGGAGAAGAGATGCAGGGTTGACAGGAGCTTTAAAGTAAATGTCTTGCACTAAATTATTATGCATCGTGTTTTATTTTCTAAAAATTATGGCTGTGAAATGCTTCGCAAATAGAAGTTGGGCTGCACTTTTTAGAAATTTTAAAACGTGATAACGGTTCAAAATCCGTTACCATGTGTCGAAACTAAGAATTGAATGAAAAAGCGATTTTATTTCTTGATAAATCACCTTGATTTCATTTTTGAAATTATTGAACCCCACGTATTGTATAATCTCAGCAGGTCACTTGCCCATGAAGTGGATCCATAACTTTATCTTTGCTCTTTCTATTTGCACTATCAGTTTGGTTGCCCTTTATAGTGTGCTTGGCGATACGCGAAAGCTGACCATTACACCTGAGCATTTCAATATCTATGCAACTAAAGATGCCAGTGAAGGAGGTGTGAGTGATGCAGATATCACATACGATCGGCAAAGCCTAGTCCTTAGCTGTGAACTAAAGCAGAGCTCGTATGCTTGGCCTTACTGCGGAATCTCGGTTTATACCGATTCAGCAACGCCAACACAGGGTATTGACCTTTCCAACTACCATACGATTCGATTGAAGGTGCGATATGAAGAGGCAGGAATAGGGGCTAACCCTAGCCACGACCTACGTTTGTATCTTCGCAATTATAATTCTGAGTATTCCAAGCCGGACGACGAGTACACCATTAAATATAATGGCATGCAGTTTTCTCCGTCGGGTTCGAGCGATATTGTCGAAATTCCGATTAAAAATCTTCAGGTGATGACCTGGTGGTTAGCAGATAACGGAGTCGCGATTGAGCACTCTGCACCTGAATTTTCAAACATCACACGTATTGATATTGCAACTGGGTCTGGTGCGGCACTTGGTAAACATAGAATTGTGATTGATAAAATTGAGTTTGAAGGCGCTTACCTTGCGCAAGAAACATTGTTGTATGCATTATTACTCTCTTGGATGGCGCTTGGACTGGCTTTTTCACTGCATGAGTTACGAAAAAATAGAGTGGCTTATGAAAAAGCGCAAAAGCGTCACCGTCATTTGGAAAAGGTGAATGATACTTTGCGAGCTCAAAACTATGAGTTTGCAGAGTTAGCGCATCGAGATGCTTTGACGGGCGCGATGAACCGATATGCTGTGCAACACTGGCTGGAACAACAATCTCGTCAGGTTCGCTGGGGGCATAACACCTTCAGTATTCTCTATTTGGACTTGGATAAGTTTAAAAAGGTGAACGACAAATTTGGGCACCAAATGGGGGATGACATATTGCGCGAATTTGTCATGGTGGTAGCGACTTCTATTTACTCAGACGATCGACTCGTTCGTTGGGGCGGCGAAGAGTTTGTCGTATTTTGCCCTGATACCAATATTGAACAAGCGTTAGAGAAGGCAGAAATGATTCGCAAAAATGTGGAGGATCATTTGTGGGTGCACGGTGATTCATTAACTTGCAGTATTGGCGTTGCCCAAATGCAGAATGAACGCGTCTCAGAAACCATGGCGAGAGCTGACGAAGTGTTGTATCAGGCGAAGCGCAATGGCCGCAACCGAGTGGAAGCTCATTATGGTTTACTTGCTTGCGAAAAGAAGCAAGCCTGATAGCCGTTCACTGAAAGGAAAGAAAAAAGGTGGCCAACTGGCCACCAAGAGGGAAACTGCTGAACACCACTTAGGGGGGAAGTTTGGGTTATCGATACGATTACCGTGAGCAGCAGTGTAGTGCTAATCGAACTTGCTATTTTTACCAGAACAACCAAGCGAAGAGCGTTAGTGCAGCAATACACGCAATGTTTAATACGAAACCAATTCGCATCATTTCTTTTTGCTTGATATGACCCGTACCGAACACAATCGCGTTTGGAGGTGTTGCAACTGGTAACATAAATGCACAAGATGCAGCGACGGCAATCAGTGCAGAAAGAATAACCGGAGACATGCCTAAGGCTTCTGCAATGGTCGCAAATACAGGGACAAGTAGTGCAGCACTGGCGGTGTTACTCGCAAACTCAGTTAAGAAGACAACAAAAGCAACCACTGCAAGAATCGTTAAGAGAATACCGGCTTGCTCAAGGAAGCCTGACAAGCTATGAGCCAAAAATACGCTTGTTCCGGTTGCTTTTAGGACGTTACTCAGACAGATACCACCACCAAATAGGATTAACACACCCCAGTCGGTTGTTTTCTCGATATCTTTCCACTCGACGGCGCGAGAAGCACCAAGTAGAAGGATGGCGCCAATAGCTACAAGAGTATCGAACTTCGCGAAGCCACCCAGCATAGCGTTAATAGGCTTACTGAATATCCACAACGTCACGGTCAGTAAGAAAATCGCCAACGTAATCATTTTGCCGTTTGTCCATTCGACTGGTTGATGGTCAAGGTCAAACTTGTGGCTAAGGTCAGGCTTAGTCATCGTGTACAATACGAGGATAGCGATTGGCATTAATACTAGGGAAATAGGTACACCAAACTTCATCCATTCAGTGAAGCTAAGGCCAACTTCAGCTGCTGCAATTGCGTTTGGTGGGCTACCAACCAGTGTTGCAATACCACCAATTGAAGCACTGTAAGCGATACCGAGTAGAACGAACAAAAAGGTGTTGTGGTTTTTCTTGGCGTCTAGCTTTGTCATCACACCCAGCACAAGCGGTAACATCATCGCGGCGGTGGCGGTGTTTGAAATCCACATTGACAGGCCAGCACTCACACCAAATAGCATGAATACAGCGACAGACATTTTTCCTCTTGCCAGCAATAGTACTTTATCTGCAATCGCTTGATCTAACTTTTGTTTATGTAGAGCCGCAGCTAGTGCAAAACCACCCAAAAATAGAAAAATGATGGAGTTGGAAAAGTTATTCAGTGCGGCTTGAGTGTTGAACACACCCAAAAATACCGCAAGTAGTGGTATGAGCAGCGCAGTAATGCTGACGTGAATCGCTTCGGTTAGCCACAGAATAGCAACAAAAACTAAGATGCTCAGGCCGGTTACTACTTGTGGTTCAAAGGGTAAGGTATTAAACAAGATAATGAACAATAGGATATTCGCGTTCAAAATCATGCTGTTGCGAGTGAAGAACCAATTCTTCAATGTCACAGCGAGTGCGGTCATGGGTAGTGCTCCTTTTGCATTGCCTTTTGTCGGTTTTTTATGGCAAAGTAACTGACTTGTAGTTATTTATTGATGAAATGTTACTTTGAATGCGAAAAAGAGTTTTGCCTGAATCGTAGAGCAAATTAGAAAGTGTGATGTTGAGAATTGGAAATGGGTAGAAAACTACCCATTTGTTTTATAGAAATGTTACTAGGCTGTTACTAGGCTTATGAGCCACGTTATTCCTCTATTCGACGGGGACTTGAAGAGGCTCGTTAGCTGCTTTATTTGGCTCTTTTACTGCGACGATAGGTTCTTGAGGGCCAAGAAACTTAGGCTGCGTATTGATAATATACAGGTCTAAAAACGCTTTCACACGGGCTAGCAGTTCTCGAACACGCATCGATGTTTTTTGCTTGTTGGCCGTCGGCCCTGCTACCGCGAGACACTGTGCATCAATGCTGTAAGCATCAGCGATGAACAGTGCGCGTTCGCAGTGAAAGCGTTGAGTCACAATCAGAAATCGCTCCGAAGCAAAAATTTTTTTTGCTCGTACAATCGAATCTAAGGTACGAAAGCCAGCATAATCAAGGTGAATCACTTCTTCAGGCACGCCTGCTTTAAGTAAGTCGCGTTTCATTGTCCACGGTTCGTTGTATGAACGGTGGGCGTTATCACCACTCAATAAAAACTGTTTTACTTTGCCTTGGTTGTAAAGCTCAATCGCCGCATTAATGCGATGAGTGTAGTAAGTGTTGAGGATCTTTCCGATGTATTTACTGGTACCAAGAACTACGGCAACCTCATGTTGAGGGATTTGCTCGTATTCAGTGAAAATGCTCTCTTTGGCTTGTAAAACCACCCATCGGTCGATGGCAATAACAGAAACAAGCAGACTAAGTGCAGAGATCGACAAAATCAAAGCAAATCGCTTCCAGGAAAATTTCAGCTTCCACTTTGATCTTATGCGAGAAAACAACAAAACGTTTTATATCCTTAACTAAAAATGTAGTTCTCATCATATCTGATAGAAACAAAAAGAGAGAAGCCCATTTATGCCAAAATCTGGTTAGGATGATAAAAAAATAAAAGCCCCTACATGGTAGGGGCTAATTATTAAACGAATTGTCTCAAGCTTAGAACGCAGTGCGTTTGTAGCGGCGGTAAACAGGTTGCCAGAACGACTGTTCAATTGCCACGTTCAATGCTTCATCAGTAATTTCTAATGCGACACCTTGTTCAATTGCCTTTTTACCAACGGCAAATGCGATTTTTTTCGACACTAAGTGGATCTCTTCCAGTGGTGGAAGTAGTGCACCACGACCATTGATTGCTAGAGGAGAACATGTTGCTAGCGCGCGACTTGATTCCATTAGCATCTCGTCAGTGACACGTTTTGCATTGACAGCAAGTACACCAAGGCCAATGCCTGGGAAGATGTAGCTGTTGTTACATTGTGCAATAGGGTAAGTGCGACCTTCATGAACCACTGGCTCAAATGGGCTACCTGTTGCAACCAGTGCTTCACCATTTGTCCAACGAATGATGTCGTTCGGTGTCGCTTCCACGCGGCTTGTTGGGTTCGACAGAGGGAAGACAATCGGACGCTTACAGTGTTTATGCATTTCTTCGATGACTTCTTGGCTAAATAGGCCAGGCGCACCAGAAACACCAATTAGTACCGTTGGCTTGGCGTTACGCATAACATCGAGTAGTGAGAAGCCATTTCCTTCATTTTCCCACTCTTTCGTATTGGTATGCTTTTGCACCAAGCGTTGTTGGAAATCAAGAAGGTTAGGCATGCCTTCTTGTAACAGACCCCAACGGTCAACCATGTAAACTTGTGAGCGAGCTTGCTCGTCAGAAATTCCTTCCGATACCATTTGTGCGATGATCGCTTCTGCGATACCACAACCAGCAGACCCTGCGCCTAGGAAGGTAATACGTTGTTTAGAAAGCTGAGTTCCTGCTGCTTTACAGGCGGCAAGTAGAGAGCCAACAGTAACAGCTGCAGTACCCTGAATATCATCATTGAAGCAACACACGCGGTCTTTGTAACGCTCTAGAAGAGGCATCGCATTTTTCTGAGCAAAGTCTTCGAACTGGATCAAAGCATCAGGCCAACGGCGCTGTACCGCTTGGATAAACTCTTCTACAAATGCATCGTATTCTGCACCCGTAATACGAGGATGACGCCAACCCATGTACATCGGATCAGCTAAGCGTTGCGGGTTATTGGTACCCACATCAAGCACGATTGGTAGCGTGTAAGCAGGGCTGATACCACCACACGCGGTATATAGTGACAGTTTACCGATAGGAATACCCATGCCGCCGATACCTTGGTCACCCAAGCCAAGGATACGTTCGCCATCTGTCACAACAATCACTTTAACGTTGTGGTTTGCTGCGTTGTTCAGCAAGTCGTCAATACGGTCACGGTTTGGGTATGAAATGAACAGACCACGACCACGACGGTAAATGTTAGAGAAGTTTTCACATGCTGCGCCAACAGTCGGTGTGTAGATGATAGGCATCATCTCAGAAATGTGATTTTGCACTAGGCGGTAATACAATGTTTCGTTGGTGTCTTGGATATTACGCAGATAAATGTGCTTATCCATATCGCTTTCGAAACTTTTGTATTGCTGGTAGGCACGTTCCACCTGCTCTTGGATAGTTTCGGTCGACTCTGGAAGCAGACCTTCTAAGTTGAATGAACTACGTTCTTCAGCAGAGAATGCACTGCCTTTGTTCAAAAGAGGGGTTGCTAAAAGAGCCGGACCCGCATATGGAATATATAGTGGGCGTTTATCGTTGTTCATTGGGTGCCTTATGTAGGGTTGAAGGATGCGCACCAAATTTTAACGGGTTCACTATTTAGTTGTAAACATGCGTTGATGCACATCAATGTAATGTCGCAAAAAAATTCAGATACCGACGAAAATATCGGCAATATTGGTTGTTTAGAGATACCTAAAGCAGGATTTTTTTACTTGGGTATAATGTTTTGCATCATCAAATCAAATCCAATTTCTATGTTTCAACTACCTATCGACAGCCTGAAAGCCGAGTTTGACCATCATGTAAGCCTTAACCATCTTGTGGTGGAAGCCGAAACCGGGTCGGGTAAATCTACCCGCTTGCCCATGTGGGCGGCAAAACACGGACGCGTTCTGGTTATTGAACCACGTCGAATTGCTTGTACCTCGCTGGCTGAATTTCTTGCGGAGCAATCTGGAGAGCCAATAGGTCGCAAAGTCGGTTACTCGATCAAGCTTCATGCCTACTTTGATGAAAAAACCGAAGTTGTATTTGTGACTCCGGGGGTTGCACTGCGTTGGTTTTCGGAAAACAAGCTAGCAGACTTTGATGTCGTGATAGTGGACGAATTTCACGAGCGACGCTGGGATATTGATCTATTAACCGCCATTTTGAAGCAAGAAAATCAACATCGATTGATCGTCACTTCCGCTACCTTAGAAGGCGAAAAGCTTGCTCGTTACCTGAATGCTAAGCGCCTGAGTTCGGAGGGACGTTGCTTTCCAGTCACGGTGACACATCGTTCTACAGACAGCCGCTATTTACCGAACAAAAAGGGATGTGAACAGGAGGTTGTCGGAGCGGTAAAAGAAGCACTGGAAGATGAAGATGGCGATATTCTTGTTTTTCTCCCAGGACGTAAAGAGATCGCCCAATGCGCGCAGATGCTACAAAGCAGCAGTGATGTCATGGTGGTTAAACTTCATGCCTCGGTCAGTGATGAAGAACGACATCGTGCGCTAACGGTACAAAAGCAACGGAAAGTCGTATTGGCAACCAACGTCGCGGAAACCTCTCTGACCATTCCTAATATCCGTGTGGTAATCGATAGTGGTTTAGAGCGCAGAACTGTACAACGAAATGGACGTACAGCACTGACATTAACCAACATTTCTAAGGCCAGTGCCGCGCAGCGAATGGGGCGAGCAGGTCGCGTTACCGAAGGGGCTTGTATTCGTCTATATGGTGAGCACGCGCCTTTAGAGTTGGTGACGCCTCCAGAATTACACAGAGAAGAGCTCGTCGAGCCCATGCTGGCAGCGGCTTGTTGTGGGTACCGTCTCTCAACACTCGATTTTCTCGACTCAATTCCCCCAAAGTCGCTAGAGGCATCTCATTCGACGTTGTTATCTATGGAAGCGATTGATGAGGATGGCAATGTCACGCAGCATGGGAGAAAAGTATATCCACTACCCATTGATGCACTGTTTGCCGATCTCGTTACCAGAATTCAAGCGAAGCCAGAGAAGGAAGCAATGATTGATTTGGCTGCCGCCTTATCTGTGCCTGCGCAGCTCTATCAGCGACAAAGTGGTGAAGTTGCTGAGCTTCTATCTCAAGAGGAGCCATACGGGTGTGATGCCTCTTTGCTTATCCGTTTGGTTCGAGGGGAGCGACTTCCGGGCATTGTCATTGATGCCAGCGCACTCGAAGAGGCACAAGGTTTAGCGAAACAAATGCGAGAAGTATTTGAATTACCGGAACTTGACGTTGCCTCTCGATATAAACGTGAAGCGCTCTTTTTCTCCATCGCCTCATTGCATCCTGAGCTTGTGTTTGTCCGACGAGCTCGTCGAAGGGATGCTCTAGGAAATGACGTAGTCGAGATGCTGGTTGGGCGTAACAGCCGCTTTCCTGACAAAGAAGAAGCGGCAATCGTGCTAGATAGCCATAGCGTGCCAGGACGAGGCGTTAAGCAAACACTGAACCTCGCATCGGTTATGATGCCTATCCCGCTGACATTATTACGCGAACTTGAATTTGGGGAGTGGCAACAAGGTGAGACGAATTATGAAGAAGAGACGCCAAGATCAACAATGCACTTGGTCTACGCCGGGCGAACAATCTGTACTGAACATCAAGCGTTAAAAGGTGATGTTGCTGTTCATTCTATTGTCGAAATGATAGAAGACGAGACACTGTTACCAGGTTTTGCTTCTCAAAGAAAACAGCAAATCCAACACTGGAAACTCTACAACGCATTGGGCCTTAATGTCGAAGGAGAAGAGGTTAACGACTTGGCCTCCTTGACATTTTCTAGCTGGTTAAAGGATCAGTTGGAAACATTAGGCGTTGAAAACATCGATGATATGGCGTTGTTTGAACCAGAAGACTTAACATTTAACGGTGTTCCAGAATGGGAATACGACGATTTCACGGAGCAGTACCCTTTAGAACTTTCGCTGCCAGAACTCCAACTAGATGTCGAGTATTACGCGTCTCGCAAGCTGGTACAGGTCGTTTATCGAGAGGGAAACCGTAAGGGAGACCCGAAGCGTTGGGAGCTGCCACGTTGGGCTGGTTGGAAGATACAGTATAAAAAGGCCAGTCGAGTGATTGATGTAAAGTAGGTCGGGGGATGACGTTGTGACAAGAATTGATATTTTCTTGGTGAATCTATAATGATTTCATATTGATATCGTTACTTACGTGTTGTTTTTAGTTTCTTAATTGAAATATTAATCAATTGAATGCTTATATATGGCGAAGCTGTACATCAGTTGTTACAAAGCTGGTTTTAATATTTCCTTTTGCATGTTAATTAGTGCATAAAAGACGAATGTTTTATATCCCATTGCTATATCAAAACAGTTGAACGATATTTGGTATATCTCATTTTCGAGTGTCGGGGGCATAGAATGGATCAACAAGGAAAGACGTGCATTGAATTCGACTACACTAGCTTTTTAGGGGCGACAGGTAGTAAAAAATGGACCTTCTTAGAGGCATTTGCCACCATCGCGCCTATTTTCGGTTTGATGTGGAAACAGAACATTGCGGAATTGAGCAAGCCTGAAGATCGGTTGTGGGATGCCGCATTAAAATCGATGTCTTCTCGTAAAAGTGATGAATCCAATTTGGTCCGCTTAACCCAGTTAGCTAAACATGAAGGGATCAATGAATTGCGAGTCGTTATGCCATATTCGCTCGATGTTCAGCAAATCGAGTACATAGAATCTCGCAGTCAGTTGAAGGTGGATACGTCAGAACAAGATGTCCTTAACATCAAGTTTTAGGCTGAGCATTTCCACTTCATCGATGTACCACTTAACAATAGTGCAATGAAAAGCGACCTCAAAGTAGGTCGCTTTTTATTTTGAGGTTTTTGTCACAGGTCTTAGGAAATGTGATGAATATAGAGTATTTGCACTTAAATTAACAAAAATGTAACGTTTGGAAATGCAATTGTCATAACTAGCTTCTAACTTTGTGTTTTTAGGACAAATTATCGACTAAGTGGTTGGTACTGTAAGTTCGAATTAACGTCCCTTATTGGCATACAAGGATGATCGAGTCACCACGTCATTTGGGCATAAAAACAAACACAATAAGAAAGGAAGTCAATATGTCTTTGTCTCGTCGAGACTTTATGAAAGCTGCCTCTTCAACGGCGATTGTTACCGGGCTGGTGGGCTGTGGTAGCGATGCTAATGAATCTGTTGCGGTTACCTTTGAGCACGGAGTGGCGAGTGGAGATCCTACTCAAACACAAGTAATTATTTGGACTCGTGTTACAACCTCAGCGAGCTACGCAGATGTAAGCTGGCAAGTTTCATCTAACGAAAATTTTACTGATATCGTGCAAAGTGGCACTTTTGCCACAGACACGAGCCGAGATTTCACGGTAAAAGTTGATGTTCAAAACCTCAACGCAAATTCTCGCTACTACTATCGATTCATGGTTGGAGATGTCACTAGCGAAGTCGGGCAAACTCAAACATTACCAGAGGGTGGTGTAGAAAAGGCATCCATGGCCGTTGTTTCTTGCGCAAACTATCCTGCTGGTTATTTCCATGTGTATCGAGAGATCTTAAATCAACATGAGCAAGAACCGTTTGATGTGGTACTTCATCTCGGTGATTACATTTATGAGTATGGGGCTGGTGGCTACGCTAGTGAAGATGCTGAGGCACTAGGGCGAGAGCCAAGCAAAGGCACTGAATGCATTACCTTAGATGATTACCGAAAACGGTATGCGCAATATCGCCAAGATGCTGATCTGCAAGCGTTACATGCGAGCCTACCAATGATTGCAGTCTGGGATGACCATGAGCTTGCAAATGATAGTTGGAAAAATGGTGCGGAAAACCATCAAGAAGAGGAAGGCCGCTTTAATGATCGTCGTGCAGCTGCGGCTGCCGCGTGGACAGAATGGTTGCCCGTTCGTGAAAACACTTTCTCAAACATGCTGATTTACCGTCAGTTTTCGTTTGGAAGTTTAGTCAATTTGATGATGCTCGACACGCGACTTGTGGGGCGTGATAAACCGTTGGATTATTTCTCGCTCAGCTCACCAACGATGGAAGCTATTGGCGGTTTAGTTGCCCAGTCGCGCAGTCAAGACCGAGAGCTGTTAGGCGGTGACCAACTCGCTTGGCTGATGGATACGTTCAGTACGCACGACGCAACTTGGAATGTGCTAGGGCAACAAGTGTTAATGTCTCGTATGGAGTTGCCAAGTTCGGTTATGACCGCGATGTTTCAATTGTTTACTGCCACTGAAGAACAAAAAACAGAGGCGTTATTAGCGGTAAACTCTGCGATTACGGGTTATCTCTCTGACCCAAGTTTAGATACCATTGCTTTGCCATATAACCTAGATGCATGGGATGGCTACTACGTTGAGCGAGAGAAAGTTTATCAACTGGTCAAAGCCAGCAGTGGTAACTTTGTCTGCTTGGCCGGAGATACGCACAACGCATGGGCAAGTGAGCTTAAAGACGTATCTAAGCATCCTATCGGGGTAGAGTTTGCGACTAGCTCTGTGAGTTCCCCTGGGTTAGAGGCCTACCTCGCGTTAGACCCTGTCGCGATCGCTCAAATGGAATACACGCTGCCGCACTTAGTGTCAGAATTACAGTGGGCAGACATCAAACAGCGTGGCTTTATGCGCGTTACTTTTACGCCCGGCAAGGCAGAGTCGACCTGGTATTTCGTATCAACGATTAAAGACAAAACATATCAGGTGACGACCAAGTCAGCCTCTACAACAGATGGCACTACGTTAAATATCGGCTAAACTGAGCCTAATACGAAAAAAGTCCGCAAGCTAGTGCGGACTTTTTATTGGAAAGCGTTTAGCAATCTAGCGACAGTGCTAGTCAATCAATCCGTATTCTTTGCTCAGAACTTCGATGATTTCCGCTTTCGGATTCTCACTCAAATGAATCGGCTTGCCTGTAATCTTCTCGGCAATACCAATGTAGGTGCTCGAAATCGCCATCAAAGATTCGACGGGTAAAGCATTATCACGAGCGAGTGCTTCACGCTCTGGCATACGTTCTTTATTTAGCAAGATATCTGGGTCAGGGAAGTGGTTAAGTAGGAACTGGCGGAAACCTTCTTTTGAGTTCTCTACGATGTGACCTGCTTGGTACTCTTTAGCATCCCATATACGAGATGAGTCTGGTGTACCCACTTCATCCATGTAAATCAGCTTTTCATTGCCAGCAGCATCATGAACATAACCAAATTCGAATTTGGTATCGACAAAGATTTGGTCGATTTCTTCTAACGCTTGGCTGATAACGTTAAAGCCTTCTTTCAGCAATTTTTCGTAGAGTGCGATATCGTCAGCGCTTGAGAAGTTAAATGCTTCGTAGTTGTCTACGATGTTTTGACGAGTAATATTTACGTCATCCGCTTCTGGCACACCGGGAATGCCTTTTAGAATGCCTTTTGTGGATGGGGTCATTAGCAACTCTGGCAGTGCTTTGTCTTTTCCTAACCCTTCAGGAAGTTGGATTCCACAAAACTCGCGCTCGCCATTTGCGTAAGCGCGCCACATCGAACCCGTGATGTATTTGCGGCAGATGGCTTCGATTTTTACCGGTTTGGCTTTTTGTACAATCCAAACAAATGGGTGAGGAATGTCTAGAATATGGCTATCTGCTAAGCCATTTTCTTTGAACAGTTTGAACCAGTGATTAGAAATCGCATTAAGCGCAGCCCCTTTACCCGGGACACCATTAAGACCACCTTCAGCATGCCAAATACAATCGAACGCAGAGATTCGGTCGCTAATCACCATGATAGCCAAAGGCGCATCTGGCGCGACATTGTATCCTTTTTCTTTGATCAGTCGGGCGCTGTCTTCATCAGTTAACCAGTAAACTGAACGAACTTTTCCACTATGAACGGGTTTATGGGTGCGAATTGGCAGGTCGTCATTGACGGCAAGTACTTGATTAGCAAGGCTCATTGCGACATTCCTATCATCTTAATCAAACGTCAGAAAGAGAAGATATTCAGCAAAATGTGGGCGCTGAATAAATCGAATGTGGGCATCATACCAGAACTATTTTAACTCGCCAGAGAAAAAGCAAACGTTTGCCTGTTTTCTTTAATACAAAAAAATGCCCCCTTAAAAAGGAGGCGAGATGCAGGATGGATAACGTCGATCTTGTTAGTGGTACTTATTAACTCTGCCTTCGACGAAAAAGACTTCACACTGATAACGTTGAGCAATATCGCGAAGCATTGATTGATTCATTAGGGCAATCTTGTTCGATGCGACGACAGCGCTAGCGTTACCAGACTGAATAGCTTTAATCACGATTTCCACTTCAGAAAGCTGTTGAGACGGCTTCATCTGAATGATGTTTTTACAGCAAATATTAGAAGCAGTGAGTTGTTCAAAGTCTGGACGAGGGCAGTCTGCTGTAAACAAAATCCATTGTTTCTGCTGCGATAAAACAGCCAGCTTAGATAGAAGCTGATCCGAAACGGCCATGGGCTTAGTTGCTTGTGCCAATACGTTGTAGCGAGAGTATGTATGAGATTGACTTTGTAACTGCATCTTACTGTTCCTTTATACATGCTGTATGTGTATACAGTAGTTTGTTTTGGCGACCTGATCAACAAGTTTCTCAAAAGTTATTTGCGGTTTTTTGAGAAGGAAATAAAAGGATTTTACTTTAAGTAATTGAATTCATTTGTTTATTTTCATTTCTGATATGTCTAACATCAATTTAAAAATGTGAGGTGAGTAGAAAGTTGGACGAGAGACATACAGGGGTTTACTACTGTATATACAGGTGTTTTTCACGGACAGTGGTTTGTATACAGTGGAAGAGGGCTGATAACCGATGCGACATGCTATGTAGGATAGGAGGGAATACGAGATAGAGATTGGAAATAGGCTTGGGCGATCAAAAAAGCGCCTTATAAAAGGCGCTTTTGAAAATCAGTTCCATTGATTCCGTCTTGCTTAGCTCGCTCGTTGCAAACGTTCGCGCATTTGCAATTCGCCTTGGTTAAATAGGCGCACGTCGATTTTCGCCATATCGTAACAAGCTTTACATGAGTAGTGGTGCTTGCCATCTAAATAATCGTGACGAGTTACAAGACTAGGTTTTTTACACCAATCACAGGTGCCTTCTTCAGTGAACATTGATTTTCTCCCCACCTAGATTAATTTGAGTCGTTAGGTGTTATTTTGCGCCGGGCATTATGGCATAAAAGCGCGACTTAAGTTAAATGTCTGTTAATTTCTTTGAGAGGGAGATCGATTGCGGTGCTTGATTATATGGGAATAAAAGCATGGCAGCCATAGTATCCTGACCTGTTTTTACTGTTTTGTAACATTTTGTGAGACGAGCTTAAAGGCATGATTGAGTCGCTTCATTTCTTCTTCACTGCCCCTTGTGTCAGGATGATAAAGCTTTGATAACTGTCTATAGCGTAGCTTGATTGCCTGTAAATCAGGGATGGTTTGTGGTGTGTAGCCAAGCATGGCGCATGCGACGCTTAGCTTATGGTTTTCTGCCTGAGTTTTGGATTTCTTAAACTCTCTGAATACTTTCTCTAACTGACGCTTCAGTTGCTTGTTCGTAAACTCTAGCTCTTTTATTTTTTCCGCCATTCGTTGATTTTGGCTTTCCTCTTTGGCTTCACGCGCTTTTCTATTCTGCTTGAGTTTTTTGAACACGAGGAAACTTAAGCCGCAGATGATGAGTATCGCCGCTAGCCAAATCAGCCATAGAAACGGCGAGTGTTCTACTTTGGGGTTTGCAACTGTGCTTTTCTCTTCTAGTGTTTGCTCCGCCTTTTTATCGAGCGACTTTATTTGCGAGACTTGCTTAGCTCGCAGTTGGTTGAAGCGCTGCTCTAACAGTTGATTATAAGCTTGTTCTGCTGCTGGATTATGCTGAGAAGCCATTTGATACAAGGCTTCAGTCAATTGAGAAGTTGTGACCTTATCTGGATTGCGCTGAATAAAATCGGCGAGAAGAAATCCACGATCGGTTGGGTCATTGAGTGCGATAGAGGTTAGCCAATATAACGCTTGTGTTTCATTTTTTTCGCCATTTATCCCTTTAGCAAAGTCGTTCGCGAGCTGTTTTTGTGCAGGGAGGTAACCTTGGTTGGCGGATTGCTCTAGCCAGTAGCGCGTTTCTGGTGAGGCTTCAGCTTCGTTTGATGCCAATAATTGTTGTGCGTACTCGTATTGTTCGATGGGGTCATTTGGAGCTTGAGAGGCAAGTGAGTAGCCAGAAAAGCTGAGGCTAAATAAGCAGAGTAGGGCAGACGTTTTGACAGACATTAATATGTCAGGCCTAACGATAATGGTTAGGCCTGCTCCGGTAATTTTTTATTATTACCGTTATGGTGCAACCAAATTACTTCAGTGGCAAGATCTGGATTTCAACACGACGGTTGCACGCACGACCTTCAGAAGTTTGGTTTGAGCAAATTGGGTTACGTTCGCCGTAGCCGCGTGCAATTGCACGACCAGGTGCAACGTTTTGAGATACTAGGAATTGACGTACGGACTCTGCACGGCGCTCTGACAACGTTTGGTTGTATGACTCACTGCCTGTGCTATCCGTGTAACCATCAATAACGAGACTGGTATCTGGGTACTCAACTAGGATGCGAGCAACACCGCGTAGAGTGTTATGGATACTAGCATCAAGTTGGTAAGAGCTTGAAGAGAAGCCGATACCGTTTTCCATACGCAGTAAAAGCTGATTTTCACCAACACGCTGAACTTGTACGCCAGAGTTTAGCAAAGCGCGACGTAATTCCGCTTCTTGTTGGTCAAAGTAGTAACCAACGCCAGCGCCAGTCGCTCCGCCTGCGGCTGCACCAATGAGTGCATGCTGACGACGTTCTTTAGCATCATCACCCGTTGCTAGGCCGATTGCTGCGCCAGCGATCGCACCAATAAGCGCGCCTTGCGTGGTGGAGTTAGTTTCGTATTCACCCGTTGTTGCATTTTGGCGTTGAGTGGCTTGACAGCCAGTAAGAGCTAGCACTAGAGCTAGTGCAATAGGCATCTTTTTCAAGGGAAAATCTCCGTATAAAACTGAGGCGAAACCATGCCTCATAATGGGATGCGAATTATGAATAAACAAGCATTAATATTTGTTATGAGAAAGTAAGATTGATAAGAGTTTCTGTAAGAAAATTCCTATCAATACTGCCAAAGCTCTCAAAGTAAGCCCCATCGACATCGAAGTCATTGCTGCTTATGTGAATCCTTTACTATTCTGGCTATTTCGATGAATCGCCCAACATTTTGCGTGCTTGTTCGCCGCCCACTCCACGGTTAACTGAAACCTTTCTACCTTTCTTTAAGCCCACTTCGTAGTCTTCAGTTAGGTTTTTCATCGCTTCTTTCAATTGCTTCTTGAACGTTTCGCGGTCAATGTTTTGGAATTCTTTATCAATATAGTCATTAATTTTATTGGCCGACTCTTCATCTGGAGAAATAATTGGCAATTTTTCAATCGCGCCTTCCACCCAGCCAGATACAAATGAGTTCACACGGCGAGTCACTTCCTGAGAAGAGGTGCCGGTGCCAGCAAAGCTGTTTCGGAATTGTCCGGTACTTTCGTTCATCTCGCGATAAACAATATCGAAAGCAAATGCAGCAAAAATAGCGCGATCTGCTTCACCGATAAATTCGACACGTTTGAGCCCTTTGTGATTCAACAATACTGCTTCGACACCGAATTTTGTGTTAATGCCGCGAATCACTCGCAATATGGTAGAACTGATGTTCGCTGGTAGCAGATGAGAAGATTGTGTTTTTCCCATTCTGATGAACTCAATATCGTCTTTATCGAGACCATATTTAAGCATGAGGCGATGTGCCATTTTGATAGCATTGGCAGCCTCATTAACATTAGCGGAATTGCCCAGTTCTAAGCACTTGGCGATTTTTTTCAGAGCTTTTTGTTTATCCATCGACAACCAGTAACGAAAGCAGAAAATTTATGAAGTCAGACATATTACCTTTTTTGACATAAAAACGAAATACAAGGTGGGACTGAAGATAATTTCAGCACATAAAAAGAAGCCTCGCATTAAGCGAGGCTGGCGTTTTAGTTCGTCGTAATCAGTATGAAGTCGTACTTGTGTCTAAGAAGCCATTCTTCATTAAGATTCGTTAGAATTACAACCCGAGCTGGTTGAGCAAGTCATCGGCATCATCGTTTGATCCCGACGATTTAGATTCTTTCTCAGCCAACTGTTTACGTGTTGCCTCTAAAATGTCGTCTGGGTTTTCGTCTTCAGCAACTTCAAACTCTTCCAGTTGGATGAACTCAGTTTTATCCATTGCTAGTTCGAGATAGAAAATATTGTTGTTTTCGGTGGAGAACGTCACTCTGCGCGCTTGAGGGCGGTCAAGGTTGGTATCAACTTGTAAGATAACTTGCTTATTCAGCGCCAGCATTTTTGGTTGGTTTTGTGTGATGTTCGTTTGCAGGTCTTTACGAATTTTATTAGTGAAGTCTCCGACCAGTTGATTCATGAGTTCACCCAGAACATCGCCTACCTCGTCAGAAGTATGAGATATTGCCAGTTCTTCTTCTGGCATGCCCATATTACGCATGTAGTTGGTGTAGATCTCCAGTGCGGCTTTTGCCGTAAAATTAATCACAACTAGCCCGGTAAATCCGCCATCAAACAGAACAAAACAGCCAAAATCTGGTTTGAGGCTAGTCTTGTGGATTTTTTGCACCATTGCTGAATAATTTACTTGAGAAGATGTCGCCGAAGTAAGTACGCCAGAAACAGACTGGCAAAGTTTGAGAAGGATATCTTCAGTGGTCACAATTTTATTTTTTTTCATTCTGAAAACTCATCTAGAAACGCGATTCGTTCCCCAATGTAAGGCATCAAGCGTAAAAAAATAAAGCATAAGTTTAATTATTGTATCGAGATTCTGATTTGCTCGTCTTTTTAAATGTTGTAAAGTGACGAAATTCAAAGAATATTACTTCACTAACTCTTTTGTGGTGTTTTTTTCGCTTAGCGCCAATTTGTATGAGAAGTGAGCAAATAATTACACAACCCGCAGCTGATCGGATCAGCGTCGTAGGGGCAGGAAGCAAATGTTACCAAGATTACACTCGCAAACTGATGTCGATCCTCTTGTTCTTAGTTTTCTGAAAGAGCTTGAGCACGCCGGATTCACTGGTGATATCGAAAGCCAATATTCAAGTCGACTAGCGGTTGCCACTGACAACAGTGTTTACCAGCAACTTCCTCAGTCTGTCGTTCATCCCAAAACGACAGAAGATGTTTCTCTCCTCGGGAAACTGAGCAATAAAGAAAAGTACGAACGAATTACCTTTTCACCTCGTGGTGGCGGCACGGGGACCAATGGTCAGTCGCTAACCAAAGGTATTGTGGTGGATATGTCTCGCCACATGAACAAAGTGCTTGAGATTAATGAGAAAGAAGGCTGGGTTCGTGTACAAACTGGTGTAGTGAAAGACCAGTTAAATGACGCAGTTCGCCCTTATGGCTACTTCTTCTCTCCAGACTTATCTACCAGTAACCGTGCAACGATTGGCGGCATGGTCAACACCGATGCTTCTGGTCAAGGTTCTCTGAAATACGGAAAAACATCCGATCATGTTTTGTCGCTACAAGCGGTGTTTGCTGATGGCTCAGTTTTAGAATCAGACCTGTCCAACGGCTACCCAAAAGAAGATGAGTTTGCTGCCAAGGCGCTACGTGTAACGGAATCCGTATGTCGTGAAAAACGCCAGCAGATCGTAGATAAGTTTCCTCCTCTTAACCGCTTTTTAACGGGCTACGATTTAAAAAATGCCTTGAATGAAGACGGTGACCGTTTCGATATCACACGAGTACTGTGCGGCGCTGAAGGTTCATTGGCATTTATTACCGAAGCAAAGCTTAACCTGACGCCAATTCCGAAAGCGCGTACGTTGGTTAACGTTAAATACAACAGCTTTGACTCTGCGCTGCGTAATGCACCGTTGATGGTCGAAGCGAAAGCGCTATCTGTAGAAACCGTTGACTCGAAAGTGCTTAATCTCGCGAAGCAAGATATCGTTTGGCACACCGTGAGCGATTTACTTACCGATGTTCCAAATAAAGAGATGCTTGGCATCAATATGGTGGAATACGCAGGTCAGGACGAAGAGGAAGTTGCTGCTCAGGTTGCAGCGTTGACCGCCAAGCTCGATACCATGTTGGAAACAGAAGAAGCGGGCATTATCGGCTACCAAGTTTGTAACGATGTAGCGAGCATTGGGCGTATTTACAACATGCGTAAAAAAGCGGTGGGTTTGTTAGGCGCAGCAAAAGGTCGTGCTAAACCGGTCGCATTCGCTGAAGATACTTGTGTGCCACCAGAAAACCTGGCGGACTTCATTGTGGAGTTTCGAGAACTGTTAGACAGCAAGTCTCTGAATTACGGCATGTTTGGTCACGTCGATGCTGGGGTGCTTCACGTACGTCCTGCGTTGGATTTGTGTGACCCGCACCAAGAAGCATTGATGCACGAAGTTTCTGATGAAGTGGTCAAGCTGGTGGCGAAATACGGCGGTTTGATGTGGGGTGAACACGGCAAAGGTTTCCGTTCAGAATATGGCCCTGAGTTTTTCGGCGACGAGTTGTTTACTGAACTGAGACGTGTGAAAGCGGCATTCGATCCACACAACAAAATGAACCCGGGCAAAATCTGTACACCGCTGGATAGTGATGCAGAGCTTGTCAAAGTTACCGATACCAAACGTGGTTACTATGACCGTCAGATTGACGTTCAAGTACGTGACAGCTTTAAACAAGCGATGGAATGTAACGGTAACGGTTTGTGTTTTAACTATGATACCAGCTCGCCAATGTGTCCATCGATGAAAGTAACAGCCGATCGTCGTCATTCACCGAAAGGTCGTGCGGGTTTGGTTCGCGAGTGGTTGCGTCAGCTTACTGAGCAAGGCATTGATATTCTTGACTTAGAAAAGCAAACACTAGAAAAAAAAACATCAATCAAAACCATGATTGACCGCGTACGTCATTCTATCAATCGTCGTCACGAGTATGACTTCTCTCACGAAGTGTATGAAGCGATGAATGGTTGTTTGGCGTGTAAAGCGTGTGCGAGTCAGTGTCCGATTAAAGTCGATGTTCCGAGCTTTCGCTCACGTTTTTTAAACATCTATCACTCTCGTTATCAACGTCCTGCAAAAGACTATCTGGTTGCGAACATTGAGACTATGCTGCCGATGATGGCAAAAGCGCCAGGTGTCGTAAATGGTGTTTTGAAGCAGTCGTGGGTGAAAAGTTTAACGGCATCTACGGTCGGGTATGTCGATGCGCCGTTGTTATCAGTACCCACCTTGAAACAACGAGTAGAGTCGCTGACAACGCCTTATGATCTGCAAGCGCTCAGTGGTTTGTCTTCGTCTGAAAAGAGCAAGCATGTTTTAATTGTTCAAGACCCATTCACTAGCTACTACGACGCTGATGTCGTTGAAGACTTCGTTAAGTTATTGAAAAAGCTGGGCATGAATCCGGTGCTTCTGCCGTTTAAGCCGAATGGTAAAGCACAACACATTAAAGGGTTTTTACGTCAGTTTAAGGACACAGCAGCCGACACAGCGAAGTTCTTGGCGATGGTCGCGGATTTGGATATCCCATTAGTTGGCGTCGATCCTGCTTTGGTGCTGTGTTATCGAGATGAATACGCTGAAGTACTTGGCAGTAAGCGAGGTAATTTCGATGTACTAACAGCCCACGAATGGCTTTACCCAAGACTAGAAGCGTTTGAAAGCGGAGAGCATAAGGCGCAGGAACCTTGGTATCTGTTTGCGCACTGTACTGAAAAAACCAAAATGCCAAATGCGGAAAAAGAGTGGGGCGCTATTTTTGCTCACTTTGGTGCAGTTTTGAATACGGTACCTGTTGGCTGTTGTGGTATGGCGGGTACGTTTGGTCATGAGGTTGATAAGTTGTCGATGTCGAAAGATATTTACAATTTAAGCTGGAAGCCAAGCTTAGATAAGTTGGATAGCGAGAGATGTTTGATTACAGGCTATTCTTGCCGCAGCCAAGTGAAACGCTTTGAAGGAACGAAGCCCAAGCATCCCGTTCAGGCATTGTTAACTTTGTTGTAATCGGACTAAATCAAGCCCAGTTTTACTGGGCTTTTTAGAAACCGTACTTAGACCCTTTCAAAGGATATGAATCTTGAGAAAACTTGAACTCAAAGTCCCACCTGTTGCGGTGTTTTTGTTAGTCATACTTTTGATGTACGGACTTAAAGTTTTGACGCCGAGCATGAACATTCGAGTACCCTTTGTTGAATTTGTAGTAGGTGTATTAACTTTGTTGTCTGGCTACATGGGCATTGCTGGCGTGTATGAATTTCGCAAAGTAAAAACCACAGTGAACCCAGTAAAACCTGAAGCGGCATCTTCTGTTGTAAGAACTGGTGTGTTTGCCTTTTCACGCAACCCTATGTACACGGCATTATTGCTTCTAATCATAGCAACTGGTTTGTGGTGGCAGCACTTGAGTGTGGTGCTTTGTGGCGTGATATTTGTCAGTTATATGAATCGGTTTCAAATCAAGCCTGAGGAACGCGTTTTAGAGCGATTGTTTGGTGAAGAGTATGTGGATTATAAAAACCATGTTCGTCGTTGGCTCTAAGCATTGCGTTTAGTTTTGTTTGGATGAGACATAAAAAGAAAGCCCAACGGTCGACGTTGGGCTTTCTTTTAGTAAACACGTTTTTTGTGCGCTTCTGATAGGGCAGTCGACTAGGCTGCCTTAACGAACTTTGCTAGGAATGCATCCTTACGTTCATTAAAGCGGCGTACAAGGTCGTCAACCGCTTCTTGGTCATATGGCTTCAAGCCACTTGCAACCATGCGCTTAATACCTTTACCAACGACTTCACCGTCTTCTTTGAACGCAAAGTTTAAGGTGACTACACCTCGTTTTCCTTCTACGTCGAATGTTGCGCCAGTGAAATCAACCTCTGGATGCGTAAGGTCTAAGCGTGAAAATTCGACTTCCATGCTTTCATAAATAACTAATGGACGCTGGCAGTTAATCATCATTTGCTTCTCTTCCATAAGAGGAACCATGATGTGAGGGAAGTTCATACCAGAAAATTGCACGTAATTTGTCACTACATGCTCAATAAATTCCGGATCGTGGTTAGTTTCACCTTCACGGGACATGTGTAAGTATTCTTTACCTGCCTCGTCAACAACAGCGCTTTCTTTGTCACACTTATTTTCAATATGAAGTGCTACACCATCGTTTACCATGCCAGAGAAGTTAAAACGCATCTTTTGGCTAACGCCTTCTTTACTAAGAAGCACAGCGAAAAGTAAATCTCCAGGGACACAAAAGCGTTTGTTGTCTTCATCATGAATTGGGTTGTAGTCACCTGCGACACGTTTTGCAAAGTGGCTTGCTTGTTCGCGAGTGAACTGAAACTGGTGATTAGTGTTTGAAAAATAAGGTGTTAGAAACATAATTTTTACGTAGTAACCAAAACTGTGTGGGATTATATGCGAATATCTGCGTAGCAATGGTCCATCCAGTGAAAACTTCACCGTATCCTAACAATAAGACACTATTTCGGCGGATAAACCGTCAAAAACGCATACTTTAGCAACGCTTTTATTTGTGAAAACAATAAACAACGACCTTTTCGCTCGCCTATCTTTTAAAGTATAGCCATCAAAGTAGACAGGCGTTCATAAATAGTGCTATCAACATGTTTAATCGTATGTAAAAAGGCTCCACGCAGAACGTAGAGCCTTCAAGTCATCATCTTTTTATTCGGTGAAATGCCAGTTATGCTTAATTATTGAACACTGGGTAACAAGCTCTCTGGCATGAGCGTGTTGTGGATAGCCAGCTTAAGCAGAGTGTTTGCCTGTTCAATGTCTGGAGCAAAGTAGCGATCTTTATCGTAGAACGATACTTTTTCACGCAACATTTGTTTCGCAATCTCAATACGCTCAGAGGACTTGTTTGGCGCTCTAAAGTCTAGGCCTTGTGCTGCTGAGAGGTATTCGACAGCCAGAATACCGCGAGTGTTTTCGCCCATTTCTTTCAATCTGCGAGCCGCGAATGTTGCCATTGACACGTGATCTTCTTGGTTTGCAGATGTTGGCAAGCTGTCTACTGACGCTGGGTGAGCGAGTGTTTTGTTTTCACTTGCTAACGCAGCAGAGGTAACCTGAGCAATCATGAAACCAGAGTTCACACCACCATTGTCGACTAAGAACGGTGGTAGTTTTGATAGCGCGCTATCGATAAGTAATGCCATACGACGTTCAGACAAGCTGCCGATCTCGGCAATCGCAAGTGCTAGGTTGTCGGCTGCCATTGCAACAGGCTCCGCGTGGAAGTTACCGCCAGAGATGATGTCACCATCTTCAGCAAACACCAACGGATTATCTGATACGGAGTTCGCTTCTACTTGTAATACTTCCGCCGCATTGCGGATTTGCTGTAAACACGCACCCATCACTTGAGGCTGACAGCGCAAAGAATACGGGTCTTGTACTTTTTCACAGTTAGTGTGCGAATCACCTATTTCACTCGATGTGTCTAACAAATGACGGTATGCGAGTGCTGCGTCCATTTGGCTGCGATGACCACGTACACGGTGAATGCGCGGATCGAATGGACGTCGGCTGCCGAGAGCGGCTTCAACAGACATTGCACCACAAACGGTTGCTGACGCGAAAAGGTCTTCCGCGATAAACAGTCCTTCCAATGCGAACGCTGTGGATGCCTGAGTCCCATTTAGTAGCGCTAAGCCTTCTTTTGGCGCCAGAGTGATAGGCTCTAGACCTGCGATTTTTAATGCTTCTTGCCCGGAAATGATATTACCGTTGTGGCGAGCTTGTCCTTCTCCCAGTAATACTGTGCTCATATGGGCTAGAGGAGCTAAGTCACCTGATGCGCCAACAGAGCCCTTTTTAGGTACGCAAGGGTAAACTTGTGCGTTGACTAGGTCGGTCAGCATATTAATGACTTTTAGGCGAATCCCAGAAAAGCCACGAGACAGACTATTGATTTTTAATACCATCATCAGACGAACCGTTTCATCTGACATAAACTCACCGATACCTGCCGCATGAGAAAGAACGATACTGCGTTGCAGTGTTTCTAAATCTTCTGGTGCTATTCGTGTGTTAGCCAATAGCCCAAAACCAGTGTTAATTCCGTAAACCGTTCTATCTTCCGCGATGACTCGGTCTACGACCTGTGTGCTTTCTTCAATGGCCGGAATGGCTTCAGGATCCAAAGTGAGGTTGACTGGTGAACGGCTCACTTGGCGTAGTTCGTTTAAGCTAATATGACCTGGCTTTAGCGTTAAATTTAACATCTCTTTCATCCTTACTTGAGCTTCTTCAGTTCTTCGTTGAGCATTGGCAAATCTAGCCCTTGCTCTGCTGCACATTGTTTAGCGATATCGTATCCCGCATCAGCATGACGCATGACACCAGTTGCTGGGTCGTTATGCAGCACGCGGGCAATACGTTGTGAGGCATCTTCGCTGCCGTCACAGCAGATAACCATACCTGAGTGTTGCGAGAAACCCATTCCTACGCCACCACCGTGGTGCAGTGAAACCCAAGTTGCGCCGCCCGCCGTGTTGAGTAGCGCGTTTAATAATGGCCAGTCTGATACGGCGTCAGAACCGTCCATCATACCTTCGGTTTCACGGTTCGGGCTTGCTACAGAGCCAGAGTCTAAGTGATCTCGACCAATGACAACGGGCGCTTTAAGTTCGCCATTTTTCACCATTTCGTTGAATGCTTGACCAAGACGCTCACGATCTTTAAGACCAACCCAACAAATACGCGCAGGTAAACCTTGGAACTGAATGCGCTCGCGAGCCATATCTAGCCAGTTATGTAAGTGCGGATTATCTGGAATTAGCTCTTTTACTTTTTGGTCGGTTTTATAGATGTCCTCAGGATCGCCAGAGAGAGCAGCCCAACGGAAAGGACCGATACCTTCACAGAATAGAGGACGAATGTAGGCTGGAACGAAGCCAGGGAAATCGAATGCGTTTTCTACGCCTTCTTCCAAGGCCATCTGGCGGATGTTGTTACCGTAGTCTAGTGTTGCGGCGCCGCGATTTTGTAGCTCTAACATCGCTTGAACTTGCACAGCCATGGATTTTTTCGCTGCTTTTACGACCATTGCTTCATCTTGCAAACGCATTTCTGCTGCGTGAGACATGCTCCAGCCTTGTGGTAAATAGCCATTGAGCGGGTCGTGTGCAGACGTTTGGTCTGTTACGACATCAGGCGTGATATTACGTTCTACCAGCTCAGAGAAAACGTCTGCTGCATTACCTAGTAGACCAACCGATACTGGTGTGTCTGACTCTTTAATGATAGCTAGCGCTTCATCTAAAGAAGTCGCTTTCTTATCGACATAGCCTGTACGTAGGCGGTAATCGATACGTGATTCATCACACTCTACTGCAATCATGGAGAAGCCCGCCATTGTACCAGCGAGAGGTTGAGCACCACCCATGCCACCAAGACCACCCGTTAGAATCCAACGGCCATTTGCGTCACCGTCAAAGTGTTTTTTTGCAACAGATACGAACGTTTCGTATGTGCCTTGTACGATACCTTGCGAGCCAATGTATATCCAGCTGCCAGCGGTCATTTGGCCGTACATCATCAAGCCTTGTTTATCGAGCTCGTTGAAGTGTTCCCAGTTTGCCCAATGCGGAACAAGGTTTGAGTTTGCGATAAGCACGCGTGGGGCATTTTTATGAGTAGGGAAAACACCAACAGGCTTGCCTGATTGAACTAAAAGCGTTTGGTCATCTTCGAGTCTTTCAAGTACTTCAACAATCTTGTCGTAACATTCCCAGTTTCGCGCTGCTCGGCCAATGCCGCCATATACAACCAGTGAATGTGGATGTTCTGCAACATCAGGATCAAGGTTGTTCATCAGCATACGAAGAGGGGCTTCGGTTAGCCAAGATTTTGCGCGCAGTTTATCTCCGTGAGGTGCACGAATTGTTCTGCTTGTATCAAGTCGTGGATCTTGTCCCTGGCGCTGTGTCATTTCAGACTCCTTTAGTTTCTCGTGATGACCAAGTACTTGCTTGGTCGTAATAATCAGTGGCATCTGGGATGCATTATGGTTTGTGCTGTTTTTCCGCCATTGCGTTGGCGATATCCCAACACAAACGGGCAGCTAATCGTGCTGTTTGAATATCGACGTCATAATTTGGGTTGTATTCGGCGATATCAGCCAGCATTAACTTATTTTTGTAATGAAGAATTCGATCTAAAAAGGGGGCAATTGTGTCGTAACTCACTCCCCGAGCTGCTGGTGCGCTGACTCCAGGTGCGGTTGCAGCAGGGAATACATCCAGATCAATAGTCAAATAGAGGTAGTCACAGTCGTCAATAAAATGCTGAAGCTGAGTTAAGTGATAACTGTGGTTTAAGTAGCAGAGCTGATTGTCCTCTACATACCAAACATTTAACGCATCTGCTTTTTCAAATAGCGCTTTAGTGTTGCTACTACGGCTTACACCAATACAAGCGTAATGAAAGTCCCAATCGTTACGTTGACAAAAATGATGAATTTGGTTGAAGGGTGTACCAGAGCTCGGTCTTATGTCGGCGAGGTTACTCTCAAATGCGCGCAAATCGAAATGCGCATCGAAATTGATAATGCCGATTTTAGGTTTCTTCTCTGGATGGTGCGCTTTAAAATATTCCGCTAAGCCGGAAAACGAGGCCCACGCAATCTCATGCCCACCACCTAGCACGATGACTGGCGTATGGGGCAGTGCGCTTGAAATGGTTGCTGCACATAGAGCTTGGCTCTCTTCCAGTAAGTCGTCTTCACACACCACAGTACCTAAGTCATATAGTGGGGCGTCTTGGTGCCATGCTAAATTAGCGAGTGCTCGTCGGATTAAGTCTGGCGCTTTTTTCGCGCCAATGCGTCCTTTGTTTCTCGCAACGCCAGCGTCGGTAGCAAAACCGAGTAATGAGACGCCATGCGCAACGGCACTCAACTCATCTGCTTTTTGGCGTTGAACAACGTGATGAATTCGCTGACCAAGCTTGCCGTCCTCGGCATCATGACGGCCTTGCCAATGAAATAGGGGAGAATGTAGGTCGAATTGAGACATATTATTGGCCTCCGTGTGAAATGTATTCACCATTTACTATACGACCTACCAGACGTTTTGCTCCGACTTGATAGCTTAAATCCGCAGGGCTTTCGATATCCCATATAGAGAAGTCCGCATCAAACCCTACTTTGATTTCGCCACGTGAGTTTTGATAACCCAGAGCTTTGGCTGCATGTTGCGTTACACCACGCAGTGCTTCTTGCGGTGTAAGGCGAAATAGCGTGCACGCCATATTCAGCATGAGTGTGAGATCAGAAAATGGTGATGTACCTGGGTTGACGTCCGTAGCAATTGCCATCGGCACGTTATGCTCTCTCAACAACTCAATCGGTGGTAACTGAGTTTCTCTTAGAAAATAAAAGGCGCCAGGCAATAGAGTGGCGACGGTGTTTGATCGAGCAAGTGCTTTAACACCTTGCTCATCTAAAAACTCGATGTGATCCGCTGACAGACCGTTGTATTGCGCAGTGAGGGCTGTACCACCGAGATTAGAAAGCTGCTCAGTATGCCCTTTAACCTTTAAGCCGTGACGTTTTGCAGCTACAAACACTTTTTCTGTTTGTTCAAGATTGAAACCAATCGATTCACAAAAAACATCGACACTCGTAGCTAATTCTTCCTTTGCGACAACAGGGATTATGTCCTGACAAATGTGCTCAATATAATCATCTGCACGACCTTGGAACTCTGGCGGAATGGCGTGAGCGGCGAGAAGTGTAGTCGTGATTTTAACTTTGCGCTCTTGCTCTAGCATTTTGGCGGCACGGAGCATTTTTATTTCATCATTCAGTGTCAATCCATAGCCAGATTTCACCTCGACAGAAGTGACGCCACTCGCGAGTAACCCATCTAAACGTGGTAACGCTAACTCAACTAGTTGTGCTTCGGTTGCAGAGCGTGTCGCATGTACCGTTGAGAGAATCCCGCCGCCTTGTTTGGAAATTTCTTGATATGGCACGCCGTTTAAGCGCATTTCAAATTCGTTGGCACGATTGCCCGCGTAAATAAGATGAGTGTGACAGTCGATCAGGCCCGGCAGAACTAACTGGCCTTGAAGATCGATACTCTGAGGGTAATGTTGGGCAGACAACAGAGACTCGGTTTGCGGTGCGTCTTCACCAATGGCACAGGTACTGATCGCAACGATTTTTCCAGATTGAATACCAATGCGCGCTGGAGGCGTTGGAAGGTATCCGCACTCTCCCGATTGCATGGTAATTAGACGTGCGTTTTCAATCAGCAAATCCATGTTTGTGTCCCTGTGTTTATTTGTATCATTAAATGTATATACAAATAAATAGAGCAAAATAAGAACACTGACAAGATTGATGTTGCTAAAATGTGATCAAAACGTAGATCTAGAGGACAAATCTTGTCCTTAAATGAGCACTTTTGAGCTCAGCTTATATTTGTTACCAGGGTGATAAAGTAGGGCGGTACTGACTAACTTATCTTGGCTCCACGTTCTGCGATTCAAGAGAAGGCAAGGTTCATTGGCTTGCATTTTTAAGTCTTGCTTAATACGGCTTTCAGGCACAATTGCCTCTACAGTATGTTCTATCGCGCTGAGTGGGCAATTATCTGACAGGTATTGATTTGGAGTGATTTGTGTGAAGTCTTGATTTAAATAACTCGGGGCATATTGGCTATTCACCCAGCGGAGCTCCAATTGAATCGGCGTTTGGTCTTCATAGTGAATAATTTCACTGTAAAACACTGTCGTGCCTAGCATAACGCCGAGTTTTGTCGCAATGTTGTCATCTGCTTTTATGGCAATCTGTTTGAGCACTTTACTGCCATACTTTCGCCCTCTATCGCTGACTTCTTCGGCAATGTTTCGAATGTCTAGCAGGGGAGATTCTGACTTTTCACCAGGATCACACACGAACGTGCCTAAGCGTGGGCGACGTTGTAATCGGCCCTCATTTACTAAATCCCGAATTGCTTTGTTCACTGTCATTCTACTGACACCAAATTGCTCGGTAAGCTCAATCTCGGTGGCGATGCGATGACCAACTACCCACTCTCCAGCATCAATTTTATCCAGGATAAATTGTTTAATTTGAATGTAGAGTGGTGCAGACATAATGATCTCCCTTTATTTGACTATACAAATACTGCTTAATTTAGGTACAAATTGCAAACATTTCTCGACGAATGTACCGCTTAGTGACCGAGCAATCCTATTGCAGAGCTGAATGACTCTTGCTGCTGAGCATTATTTGGATTGATGATTGAATTCAAACATTTTCTTGTGGTCTATTGCTTGCACAGCAGAAAACAATTGTGTAAACAAACGATTATTAGAAGAAAAATCGCTAAAAAAGGAAAAGTATGTTTAAAAAATTGAAAGCATCACTGGGGATCGGCTCTGCAAAAGTAGATACCATTTTGGACGAAATGAGCGTGTTTCAAGGAGCGACGCTGAAAGGGCATGTTCATATCAAAGGCGGAGACGTCGAACAACAAATTGATGCTATTACGATTAAATTGAACACGGAAATGAAAGTCGAAGTGGATGATAGCGTAAGTTACCAAACCTTCACTATTGATCAATTGAAAGCAGTTGACCCTTTTGTGATTCAACCTAATGAAGAAAAGCAGGTTCCGTTTGAGCTAAAACTGCATGATGAAACGCCAATTACTGCGGTTAGCGCACTTAAGAATCAATGTCATGTTTGGGTCGAGACGACGTTAGATATTGATTTTGCGATTGACCCGCGTGACCGTGACTATATTGAAGTGAAACCACTACCAGTAGCATCTCGGGTTATTCAAGCGATCGAGCAAGCTGGCTTCACTATGGTTAAAGCCGATGTTGAAAAAGGCTTTTTGCGCGGTGGCTCGTTTGCCTCTCGCTCTGGTATTTATCAAGAGCTAGAGTTCCGTAACAGCGGCTTTATCTCATCAAAAGAAATTGAGCTCTCTTTTATTCTGGAAGGGCAGGTCATGCATTGTTTGGCAGAGATTGACCGTTCGCTCAGCTTGGCTGGTGACCAATATCGCTCGTTTACGTTGCCGATCAATGCAACCGATGCTCAAGTCGCTGCCGCAGTTGCACCAACGCTAAATCTATAGCTCTCATCAACTTGATGAAAATATGTACCGATATCCTATTGTGAAAGCGATATCGGTACTGTTATCCATGTTTCTTGCGTTCTCTACGGCTAAAAACTCAAGCGCTGAATTTTCCATTAGATATCGATAGCCTAATACCAGTTCATTAGAGGCATCAGCAAACTCTGTGGGCCCTTCTGTTGAGCCTTGATACCAATGATATTCCAACATCAGGTGATGGTTATCTTCTAAGGCATAACGGTACCCACCCGCAATGGCAATCGTATTATGTCGATAGGGCAGATCGAGTAAGGCACGGTCATCCGAGCGAAAAGTCATGCCAATCATCGAATAAAATGCATGAGCATCACTTAAGTAGCTGTAGTTTAATTGGAAGCCTTGCTCGAAACTGCTACCTTGAAAAGTGCCGTGAGCCACATCGTTAAAATACAAACTGCCGCCAATCGATAGGCCGTGATGTTCATTTTGGAACACTTGATACTGTAAGTAAGTAGATAGGTTATTGGCCAGTGTTTGTCCTTCGAAATCATCTTCAAGCACATCATATTGCGGCATTGAAATGTAAAAACGATCTCTGTCTACTTTATCCCGCCCATTTTGTCCGATACCGAAAAGTTTATGGAAGCTTTTCGTCAGTCCATCTAAATGGTTGTCAGCGGCAAAGACCCATCGATAGTTGAGCTCCCACTGCCAACGGTTGCTGACTTGCCATTTGCTGCCTAATTCGATTTGATTGTGGTAATAATCCAGTGCGTATTCATCAGTATGAGCCCAAACACTTGCCACGGTTCCCGAACCATAGGCTTCGACAAAACCAGAGGGCAGACTGTGTCCTGAACGTAGTATGTTGGTGTGACTAACCACTTGCATTGGGGATTGTGCGTAAGAACGCAGCGGGCCATATAAGTCATTTGATGCGAAGGCTTGCAAAGAACATATCGAGGTGCTTAGAAGCACCATAAAGCGCGATTTGAAATAGACCATGATGAATACCTACATACAAACTACTCTATAAAACAACTATATACCTAAATCGCACGTTGAGCTCTCGCCCAGCGTGTTAGGCTTTGTATCGGTTCACACGTAATAGGGGATATTGTAATTTGTTGTGTAAGTTCATTGAGGGGCAATTCCATTCATCAGCTATGCGGTCTCTTAAAAAAGCATGATCAGATTGTCGTGACGGGTCTGCGGTTAAGTTCTTATGACAAAACAAAATCGCGCTTTGCATTCTAAATGTGAGCTAGGTACAATCCCACTTTCGATAACGGTCCGGTATTCGTGTTACCGAGAGGCCTTTATTGACTCTCAACTATTTTCAACAAATAGCTTCTAATTTGAATAACATGTGTTGCTTGGTGTGCAACACCACTGTAAAGGACATAGCATGCCTATTATTACTCTTCCTGACGGCAGTCAGCGTCAATTTGACAACCCAGTATCTACTATGGAAGTTGCGCAATCGATCGGTCCCGGTCTTGCAAAAGCAACTATCGCTGGTCGTGTAAACGGTAACCGCGTTGATGCGTGTGATCTAATTGAAGAAGACGCAAGCCTTGAAATCATCACAGTTAAAGATGAAGTAGACGGTCTAGAAATCGTTCGTCACTCTTGTGCTCACCTTCTTGGTCACGCTCTTAAGCAGCTTTACCCTCAAGCTAAAATGGCGATCGGTCCAACCATCGACAATGGCTTCTACTACGATATCGACCTAGACGAATCTCTAACGCAAGAAGATCTTGAAAAGATTGAAAAGCGTATGAAAGAGCTAGCGAAAACCAAGTACGAAGTGGTTAAGAAAAAAGTAAGCTGGCAGGAAGCGCGTGATACGTTTGAATCACGTGGCGAACCATACAAAGTGGAAATCCTAGACGAAAACGTATCTCGTGATGATCGTCCAGGCCTTTACCACCATGAAGAATACATCGACATGTGTCGTGGTCCTCACGTTCCTAACATGAGCTTCTGTCAACACTTCACTTTGCTGAATGTTGCAGGTGCTTACTGGCGTGGTAACAGCGACAACAAAATGCTTCAACGTATCTACGGTACGGCTTTCCACGACAAGAAAGCACTGAAAGCGCACCTAACTCGCCTAGAAGAAGCGGCGAAGCGTGATCACCGTAAGATTGGTAAGCAACTAGACCTATTCCACATGCAGCAAGAAGCACCGGGTATGGTGTTCTGGCATCACAATGGTTGGTCTATCTTCCGAGATCTAGAAGTATTCATCCGCGCTAAGCTAGATGAGTACGGTTACCAAGAAGTGAAAGGTCCACTTATGATGGACCGTGTTCTTTGGGAACGCTCTGGGCACTGGGACAAATACGCTGATGCAATGTTCACAACTTCTTCTGAGAACCGTGAATACGCGATTAAGCCAATGAACTGTCCAGGTCACGTACAGATCTTCAACCAAGGTCTAAAATCGTACCGCGACCTACCGCTACGTATGGCTGAGTTTGGCTCATGTCACCGTAACGAACCATCTGGTGCACTACACGGTATTATGCGTGTACGTGGCTTTACTCAGGATGACGCTCACATTTTCTGTACTGAGAGCCAAATTCAAGAAGAAGTAACAAACTGTATCAAGATGGTGTACGATACGTACCAAACATTTGGTTTCGACAACATCGTAGTGAAACTGTCTACTCGTCCAGAGAAACGTGTAGGTTCAGATGAAATCTGGGATCAATCTGAAGAAGCATTGAAGCAGTCTCTTGAATCGATGGATATCCCATACGAAATTCAAGAAGGCGAGGGTGCGTTCTACGGTCCTAAGATTGAATTCACACTATACGATTGTCTAGACCGTGCGTGGCAGTGTGGTACTGTCCAGCTAGACTTCAACCTACCAGGTCGCTTAGGTGCAACTTATGTAGGTGAAAACAATGAACGTCTTGTACCGGTAATGATTCACCGTGCGATTCTAGGTTCACTAGAGCGCTTCATCGGTATCCTTATCGAAGAATATGCTGGTTTCTTCCCAACTTGGTTGGCGCCAGAACAAGCAGTTCTTATGAACATTACTGATAAACAGTCAGGTTATGTTCAAGAAATAGTACAAAAACTACAAAAAAGTGGAATTAGAGCTAAAGCGGACTTGAGAAATGAGAAGATTGGCTTTAAAATCCGCGAACATACTTTGAAGCGTGTACCGTATATGCTTGTTGTTGGTGACCAAGAAATGGAAGCTGGCGAAATTGCAGTGCGTACTCGTAAAGGTAAAGATCTTGGTAAATTTAAAGTGGATGATTTTATTGCATACATCCAAGACGAGATCTCTAGCCGTAAGCTCAATCTGGAGGAATAAGCTATTAAAGGCGGAAGACGTGGCCAACAGCCGGTAAAACAAAACCCGCACCGTATCAACGGTGAAATTCGTGGTATTCGTGAAGTTCGACTAACAGGCGCTGACGGTGAATCAGTTGGTGTTGTATCGATTCAAGAAGCCATTGCAGCTGCTGAAGAAGCTGGTATGGATCTCGTTGAGATCAGTCCTAACGCCGAGCCACCTGTTTGTCGTGTGATGGACTATGGTAAGTTCCTCTTCGAGAAGAGCAAAACTGCTAAAGAGCAGAAGAAGAAGCAAAAGCAGGTCCAGATCAAGGAAGTAAAATTCCGTCCTGGAACTGATATTGGAGACTATCAGGTAAAACTACGCAACCTGACGCGTTTCCTTGAAGAAGGCAACAAAGTGAAAGTAACAATTCGCTTCCGTGGCCGAGAGATGGCACACCAAGACATCGGTGTTGACGTTCTAAATCGTCTTAAGGAAGATACTGCAGAAATTGCTGTAGTTGAATCTTTCCCTAAGAAGATTGAAGGTCGCCAGATGATCATGGTGCTAGCCCCTAAAAAGAAGTAATTAACGGCTCATCAAGTAATTAAAACCTAGCCGCTTTCCTTTCGATAAAGGCATAACGGCTGGGTTTTGTTCGCCCTAATTACGTTGTTTATTAAACCTACTCAATGCGGAGTTATTCATCATGCCTAAGATGAAAACCAACAAAGGTGCTGCTAAGCGTTTTAAGAAAACTGCTGGTGGTATTAAGTACAAGCACGCTACAAAACGTCACATCCTGACTAAGCGTACTACTAAGAACAAGCGTCAACTACGTCCAAATGCAATCCTTCCAAAATGTGAAGTGGCTGCAGTAATCCGTATGTTGCCATACGCTTAATTCTTTTTAGTTATCAATCGTTTAGTTTAGGAGAAGCATAATGCCTCGCGTAAAACGTGGTGTACAAGCTCGTGCACGTCATAAGAAAGTTCTAAAACAAGCTAAAGGTTACTACGGTGCGCGTTCACGTGTTTACCGCGTAGCTTTCCAAGCAGTTACTAAAGCTGGTCAATACGCTTACCGTGACCGTCGCGCTAAGAAACGTCAATTCCGTCAACTATGGATTGCACGTATCAATGCGGCATCTCGTCAAAATGGTCTATCTTACAGCCGTTTCATCAACGGTCTTAAGAAAGCATCTATCGAGATCGACCGTAAGATCCTTGCGGACATCGCAGTATTCGACAAAGCTGCATTTGCAGTTCTAGTTGAAAAAGCGAAAGCTGCTCTTTAATTAGCAGTTTAGGATTAAGAGAAGGAGAGCATTAGCTCTCCTTTTTTATTGCTAAAATTTATACCCAAATGACTTTTAGCTTGGCTATTTAGAGTATTGTTTATCAGTCTTCTCAATTTATTGGTTAGCATCTTATGTTAGTTATAAGGTAGCTTGGGTATAAATTTTTACGTTTATAAGGGATTAAAAATGATCTACACAACGACCGAAAGCATTCCTGGCAAGCAGATCTCTGAAATCAGAGGGGTTGTAACTGGTAATGTTGTTCAATCAAAACATATTGGCCGTGACCTCATGGCGGGTATCAAGAGCATTGTTGGCGGCGAAATTCGTGGTTACACGGAAATGATGACCGACGCGCGTGATATTGCTATACAGCGCATGGTGGCGGACGCTGAGTCTAAAGGTGCCGATGCAATTGTAGGGATTCGATTTACCACAAGCTCAATCGTAGATGGTTCTTCGGAAATTTTGGCATTTGGTACTGCGGTGAAATTAGCGGACTAGTCTACTTGAATAACATTGCAAAAATGCCAATAGAGAGCGGTGAATTATTATGCATTTACCGTTCTGTTCCTTTTAGGTTAATTATTCTAGATTTTTGTAGAGCGAATGGATTTATATTCTCAACTTTACGTTACTATTAAAATTAATCACGACAATTTAGAGTGATTGCTTTACCTTTATTTTGCATATTATTTTATATCTATAATGAAATTGAATTCATATTGAATTTTTCATTTGTTGTGTGAATTCTCCTTTCAGTATATTAATTCATGTTTTTCTTATAAAAATATGAACTTATACCTTGCCAAGCGGTTCTAAATTGTTACAAATACTATACAGCTGTAACATTGCCAAAAGGAATTGTAGATGAGAGATCTGACTCCCGAATACTTGCTAGCCGCATTACGCCAAGCGATTAAAACAAAAGGGCTAACATATCGAGAGCTATCTGAGAAAATGGGTATGCCACTGTCTACCTTTAAGAGACATCTTACAAGCACGAATCTCGCTTTAGATAAGTTGCTGGAATATTGTAGAGCGGTTGATTGCACGTTAGATGAACTACAAAAGCTCGCAAATCAATTGCAAGGTGAAGACGAGGATTACTTTAGTCGTACGCAGGATGAGGTATTCTTTCAATTCCCTCACCTTTACGACTTTTATCGTGAATTGAGAATGTTACGAGGTAAAGACGGCTATTCTATTTTAAAGAAAAAGTATGACTTGTCTGAGCAGAGCATGTCCGATTACTTAAAAGCATTAGAGTTGTTGGATCTCGTTTACGTTGATGAAGATAAAAATATAACGCTGCACGGACCTTTATATTATAGCTATGCAGAGAACTCCAAGCTCAACGACAAATATACCGAAATCATAAAAGAGCAGACGACTACCCACGATAAGTGTGTTCGCGTTGCTTTGGCGCGTATGAAAATTACCGAAGAACAGCTTTTGTTACTGGAAGATCAAGTCGCAAAGACCGTCATCGATTTTCATTCCAAAAATGTTGTAGCAGAGAACTTTAATGTCTCTGATTTTACTAATATTGTTCTACTTGCTGGGCCACATCAGCCAGTCACATTCTCTGACGGCATTATTGAGACAGAGGGGCGATTTATTGATGATATTCGTTATGCCATCGCATCTGCAGGTGATAAGCCAAGCCTATCTATATAGATTTTGAGCCTTTTTTGAAGAGAGTTTCTGAAAGGGCGTTGCAAAAGAAAAAGCCTAAGACAGCAAATACTTTGTAAGTAGGGCATTCAGCGGTGTTTGCTCTTAATTCAGACTTAAAGTGTTTTGGGCTTATTTCGAATAATACCTGTTCAGCATCTACTTTCGTTATTTTTAACATGCTGATTTCCTTCGTTGTTCCTCCCAAAGCCTCTCTCGCTTCCTCTACAAAGAAACCATTATCGTTGAACCAAGCATCCTGTAGCTACTTGGGTATGCATAATTGGTAGCTATTTATCTTCTAATTATAAATTCATACTTGAAATGTTTGTTTTTTGATCTATTATGACGAAGTGTCATTTGTGACGGTTCGTCAACTTTAGTTGCGTTCCTGTATTAAAGAATCGTGTTACAATTATTGGGAGTGTGTTGGTATACGGATCAAAGGATTATGTTTAACTTTCGCTGTAAAAAATATAGCAAGCAAGACGGATGTCGTGTGTCTTCAGGGCTAACAAAAAAGCAACAGGCGATTGCTGATCGTGAGATAGAGCTTATTCAATTGGCTAAGTCTTTAGTTCAAGAGCAAGGCTTTGCCAACTTAACGATGGACAAGCTTACAGCGTCAAGCCCTTATTCTAAAGGGACGATCTACAATCATTTTTGCAGCAAAGAAGATGTGATTCTTGCGCTTTGTATTCATTCGCTGAAAAGCGAAGCAATATTTTTCGAACGTACCGCCAAATTTAATGGCAATACCAGAGAAAAAATCATTGCGATGCATGTAGGTTATCGTATTTACGCTCGTATGGAGCCAGTACTATCAACTTGTGCGATTGTTGCAAAGACGCCTTGGGTTCTAGAGAAGGCTTCGCCTAAACGTGTGAATGAACTGAATAACTTGGAAGAACAAGTAATAGATGGTGCTGATGCGCTAGTGAACAATGCGGTAGAATGTGGTGATCTTAAGTTTTCTCCCGCAATTGGTTCTGATGCTATTGTATTCGCCAACTGGTCTATTGCATTCGGTTCAAACGCTTTGGCGCAAAATGCATCGAACAGTCGATGTATTCAGCGAATTCAAGACCCATTCTCAGTACTGCACAACGCGAATATGTTACTTGATGGTTTAGGTTGGTCGCCTTTATCTACAGAATGGGACTACCGTAAAACCTGGCGTCGAGTGGAGCAGGAGTTATTTAGTGAAGAGCTTGCTTATTTAGAGTCAGTGAATCGCTAATAAACTGGAAAGGCCAATCTGACGTTATGGTTGGCTTTTTTATCGCACTATTGTGACGAATCGTCATTAAATCTCGAAGGTTGGCGTTCAGCCAATGATCACGAGAAGCATAGGAAGTTACTAAAAACTAACTTATGTAGCCAAATTCATTCGATCTAAAGTTTGCATGTCGAGTTTGTCTGGTTATTTACAGCATTTGCTGTTTTTTAGTTTTTAAATTTGACGAAACGTCACAAAAGGAGAGTGTGATGCCACATCACAACGTTCAACAATACGCCCGTTCAGGGTGGGGTAAGCTACCAACGAATTACAGTGTATTGGTGATGCTTGCTACCGTTTTATTGATTGTCATAGCAACCATTGGAGGAAAAAATCTTTACTTTAGAGGAGATTACGACATCTTCTTTGATGGAACAAATGAGCAGTTACTTGCGTTTGATGAAATTCAAACCACCTTTGCAAAATCTGACAGTCTTGCTTTGGTTATAGCGCCAAAGAGCGGCACTGTTTTTACTCCTAGCACATTATCTCTTATTCAGCAGATCACTGACGAGGCGTGGCAAGTTCCATACTCCACCCGCGTTGATTCCCTCGCCAACTACCAGCATACCGAAGCGTTTGAAGATGATCTTCTTGTCGAAGATTTACTGTATAGCGAATATGAATTGACACCTCAACGAATAGAGAAAGTCAAAAGTATTGCGTTGAGTGAGCCGGTTTTGAAAAGTTCACTGATTTCTGAAAAAGGAGATGTCACGGTCGTAAACATTACGGTCCAACTCCCTGAAATAGATAAAACTGCTGAAGTACAAGAGGTGGTTGCTTACATAAACGGAATGATTGTGCGTTATCAGCAAGTGTACCCAGACACGGAATTCCACAAGGCTGGTATTATTGCAATGAACTACGCGTTTATGACCGCAGCCCAAGATGATAGCGCAACATTAGTGCCAACTATGTTACTAGTGATATTGGTGTTTCTGACCATCATGTTGCGCTCATTGCTTAGCGTCATCGCGACGCTCATCGTTGTTATCGGCTCGGTTATGGTTACAATGGGCTTGTCAGGATGGGCTGGTATGTTCTTAAGCACGGCGACCGTTAATGTGCCTACCTTGGTGATGACGCTTGCCGTCGCAGACTGTGTACACATCATCGCGACAATGCGTCAGTCTATGCAAAACGGCTTTAGTAAAGCCCACTCTATTGAGCGAAGTATTGCGCTCAATTTCATGCCTATCTTGATTACCTCCATTACCACCGCGATCGGCTTTTTAATGATGAATATGTCGGATTCTCCAATCCTGAGAGATTTCGGCAACCTATCAGCCCTTGGCGTCATGGTTGCTTGTTTCCTTTCCATCACGTTACTTCCCGCCTTGCTTAATATCCTTCCGGTTACGGTGAAGTCGGATACTTCTGATGAAAGAAAGCACTTTATGGATCATTTAGGAGATTTCGTGGTGTCAAAGCGACATGCGTTATTGCCGTTGTCGGTGCTTGTTATTGTCGCGAGTGCGAGCTTGATTCCGCTGAACAAAGTCAATGATGAATCCGTCGAGTACTTTGGCCATAGCAATGAATTTCGCCGAGCGGCTGATTTTATGGAAGAGCGAATCAGTGGCATGGCGAACATCAGTATCGCGATAAAAACCAACGAATCGCAGGGCATTGCCGATCCTAATTTTCTCAATTCCGTGGGTAAATTTACTGACTGGCTAAGGTTGCAGCCAGAAACGGACCATGTTGCGACCTTGAGCGATGTTTATAAGCGCCTAAACAAGAACATGCATGGAGATGATCAGGCTTATTACTCGCTCCCTCAAGACAGAGAATTAGCGGCTCAATATCTGCTGCTTTATGAAATGTCACTACCGTATGGTTTAGATTTGAACAACCAAATCAATGTAGATAAGTCGTCGATCAAGATGGTTCTCACCGTGGAGAACTTGGGCAGCGTCGAGCTTGTTGATTTGGAAAATCGCATTTACCAATGGTTTAACGAAAACGCGCCTCAATATGATGTTGTTGCGTCTAGTCCTTCATTGATGTTTGCGCATATTGGTGAAACGAATATGGCCAGCATGCTGTCAACCTTGCCCATTACTCTTGTCTTAATCTCTGCATTACTGATCTTTGCCTTGCGTTCGTTCAAGCTTGGCTTAATTAGTCTTGTCCCGAATATTGCTCCTGCGCTTATTGGTTTTGGTATTTGGGCGCTGGTTTCTGGCGAGATTAACTTGGGATTGTCTGTCGTTGTGACATTAACGCTTGGTGTTGTTGTCGATGACGCCGTTCACTTTCTTTCTAAATATCAACACGCTCGTAAAGATGGCCACAGTGCGGAGCAAGCGGTTCGCTACGCCTTTCGTACCGTGGGGCGCGCACTCTGGATTACGACGGTCGTGCTTGTTGCTGGTTTCTCTGTTCTGGCGATGTCGAGCTTCCGTTTAAATGCCGATATGGGACAGCTGAGTGCCATTGTCATCTTTATTGCCCTTGTTGTGGATTTCATCTTCCTACCGACTCTACTGATGTTGTTTGACAAAGGCGTTTACGACGAGGTGGAGCGCCGAAATAAGCTTAAATCAACTGACTCTCAAACCAAGACTGTTACTCAGTCATAACGAATTAAAGGATCGAACATGAATTTAGTAAAAAATGTCTTAAAAGTATCAGTACTTTCTGTCTCGCTTATTATGAGTCATGCGGTGTTGGCGGATGAAGCCAAAGGACTAGAAATTGCCCAAGAGCGCAAAGCCCGTGATGAAGGGTGGGGGGATTCTGTTGCTACGATGCAAATGATTCTGCGAAACGCGCAAGGAGAAAGCAGCACACGTTTAATGCGCTTACAATCACTCGAAGTTGATGGCGATGGTGACAAAGGGCTCACGATATTTGATGAACCGAGAGATGTAAAAGGCACGGCGTTTCTTAACCATTCTCATACGGAGGGTGCCGATGACCAATGGCTTTACCTTCCTGCACTGAAACGTGTGAAACGTATTTCCTCGCGTAACAAATCAGGTCCTTTTATGGGCAGTGAATTCGCGTATGAGGATCTCAGTTCCTTTGAGATTGAAAAATACCGTTTCAACTACCTAAAAGATGACAGCATAAACGGGCAAGATGTTTTCGTCGTAGAGCAAATTCCGACCGATAAGAACTCAGGTTATACCAAGCAAACGGTATGGTTAGATAAAGCGCATTATCGTCCACTTAAAGTTGAGTTTTACGACCGCAAAGGCTCTTTGTTAAAAACGCTTTCTTTTTCCGATTACAAGCAATATCTCAACCAATATTGGCGAGCGCACACTATGGCGATGACAAACCATCAAACAGGAAAAAGTACTGAGCTAACGACTAGCGAAATGCGTTTTAACACTGGATTACAAGACAATGACTTTCATAAGAATGTGTTGAAGCGAGTGAGGTAGTGGAGGAAAAATGAAGCGATTAAATCTTGGGTTGTTGCTTAGTGCAGCAGCCTTTTTTTACTCGATGCCTCTGACTGCCGTCGAGCTCGCAGGACAAGTCAATATTGAGCATCGTCAGTTTTTTAAAACGGGCTCTCAGGGTCAGAGCAAAGCGCAAACGTCATTGGTTTTGCAGCCAGAATTTTACTGGGAGATACAAAATGGTGATGCAAACTTTACTTTCACACCTTTCTATCGTCTGGATGGTCTAGACGATGAGCGAAGTCATGGCGACATACGAGAGGCACTTTATCTGAGTTATTGGGATGATTATGAGCTTCGAGTTGGGATTAGTAAGGTCTTTTGGGGAGTGACTGAATCAGCCCATTTAGTTGATGTAGTAAACCAAACAGATGCCATTGAAGCCGTCGATGGTGAAGATAAACTCGGTCAGCCGATGTTACATTTTACCTCTTTCAAAGACTGGGGCACCGTCCACGCAATGTTGTTACCTTACTTTAGGGAACGAACGTTTGCGGGTACAGATGGCCGCTTGCGAACCGAACCCGTTGTCTCTGATGATGCTATCTATGAATCAAGCAGAGAAGAGAAGCACGTAGATGTGGCTTTTCGATATTCGAAAATGCTTGGCGATTGGGACGTAGGCCTAAGCTATTTATATGGAACAAACCGGGATCCTTACTTTCGTTTAGAGTACGGAGAATTAAAGCCTTACTACGCTCTGATGAGTCATGTCGGTCTGGATGTGCAAGGAATCGTTGGCGATTGGTTATGGAAACTGGAAAGTATTTATCGAGATAGTGCTGATAATCATGTCGGTCTTGTGACGGGCTTTGAGTATACCTTCGTCGGTGCATTTGACACGGTTTGGGATGTGGGGGTTATTGGTGAGTACCTCTATGACAGTCGTGGGAACAACGCACAAACTATCGGTCAAAATGATGTGTTTGCAGGTATTCGTTGGGCGCTCAATGATGAGGACGGAACGGAAGTATTGACGGGAATTACGAAGGATTTAGATAACGATGATGTTTACAATGCTAAGTTAGAAGCATCGAGCCGAATATCGAATCACGTTAAGTGGCAAATTGATGCTTGGTTGTTTAAAAATGAAACACCAAATGATTTGCTCTACTTCGCTAGAGATGACGATTTTATCGAGCTATCTATTCAATACTATTTCTAAAACAAAAGGGCACAACTAAACGGCAGATTAACTAAAGATGACATTTTTGACGTTTTTGTGCTCTTTTTATTCAATAACCTCTTCTTTTCGTAATTCAATTTGGCATTGGTGCCCGGTTTGGCTACTATGTACAGCTATCAAAAAACCAATCACTCCCTTATGGACACTACCCACAGGTAGATGAGGAAACGATGCAACATCTAGAAGAGATCATTGCTAGCGCGAGCACTGCAATTGAAGCTGCCGAATCGCTAGTCGCACTTGATGAAGTGCGTGTTCAGTATCTGGGTAAAAAAGGTGAGCTAACTGCTCAACTTCAAAGCCTAGGCAAACTACCACCAGAAGAACGCCGTGAAGCTGGTCAAGAGATCAACAAAGCGAAAGGCGTAGTTCAGCAAGCTATCGCAGCTCGTAAAGATGCACTACAACGTGCTGAGCTTGAAGCGAAACTAGCAGCAGAAACAATCGACGTAACACTACCAGGTCGTCGTATTGAAAACGGTGGTTTACACCCAGTAACTCGTACTGTAGAGCGTATTGAGAAGTTCTTTGGCGAACTTGGTTTTAACACCGAGGCAGGCCCAGAGATCGAAGATGCATTCCACAACTTCGATGCGCTAAACATCGCAGCTGATCACCCAGCGCGTACTGACCACGATACTTTCTTCTTCAACCCAGACTTGATGCTTCGTACTCATACGTCAGGCGTACAGATCCGTACGATGGAAAATGGTAAACCACCATTCCGTTTCATCGCACCAGGCCGTGTATACCGTAACGACTACGACCAAACGCACACGCCAATGTTCCACCAAGTGGAAGGCATGCTGGTTGATGAGAACGTAAACTTTGCTCAGCTGAAAGGCATCCTGCACGATTTCCTATGTAACTTCTTCGAAGAAGAAGTAGAAGTACGTTTCCGTCCATCTTACTTCCCATTCACTGAGCCTTCAGCTGAAGTAGACGTGAAAGGCAAAAACGGTAAATGGTTAGAAGTACTAGGCTGCGGTATGGTTCATCCGAACGTGCTACGTAGCGTAGGTATCGATCCTGAAAAATACTCTGGTTTCGCATTCGGTATGGGTGTTGAGCGTCTAACAATGCTTCGTTACGGCGTGAACGACCTGCGTGCGTTCTTCGAGAACGATCTTCGTTTCCTAAAACAGTTCAAGTAATCCAGAGGGTTCATCAACATGAAATTCAGCGAATCATGGCTTCGTGAGTGGGTAAACCCTGCGGTTACTACTGACGAGCTAACTCACCAAATTACAATGGCCGGCCTAGAGGTAGACGAGGTTCTTCCTGTTGCTGGTTCTTTTACTGGCGTTAAAGTCGGTCACGTTGTTGAATGTGGCCAACACCCAGATGCAGACAAACTGCGCGTAACTAAAGTTGACGTGGGTGAAGAAGAGCTTCTAGACATTGTTTGTGGCGCACCTAACTGTCGCCAAGGTCTGAAAGTAGCAGTCGCAACAGTTGGTGCTGTTCTTCCAGGTGATTTCAAAATCAAAAAAGCGAAACTACGTGGCCAGCCATCTCACGGCATGCTTTGTTCGTTCACTGAACTAGGTATCGACGTTGAGTCAGACGGCATCATGGAACTAGCAGAAGACGCAGTAATCGGTACTGATTTCCGTGAATTCCTAGGTCTAGACGACGTAACAGTAGACGTAGATCTAACAGCAAACCGCGCTGACTGTTTCAGCATTCGTGGTCTAGCTCGTGAAGTTGGCGTACTAAACCGTGCTGACGTGACTGAGCCATCAGTAGAAGCAGTTGCCCCTTCAATCGACGATAAAGTGTCTATCGAAGTGAAAGCGCCAGCTGCGTGTCCTCGTTACCTAGGTCGTGTTATTAAGAACGTAAACGTTCAAGCTGAAACGCCACTATGGATGCAAGAGAAACTGCGTCGTTGTGGTATTCGCTCTATCGACCCTGTAGTAGACATCACTAACTACGTTCTTCTAGAGCAAGGCCAACCAATGCACGCATTCGATCTAGCGAAGATCGAAGGTGGCATCGTAGTTCGTATGGCAGAGCAAGGTGAGAAGCTAACGCTTCTTGACGGCAACGAAGCAGAACTAAACGCAGATACACTAGTAGTTGCTGACCACAACAAAGCACTTGCAATCGCAGGTATCTTTGGTGGTGAAGAGTCTGGTGTAACAACTGAGACTAAAGACGTTCTACTAGAGTGTGCATTCTTTGCACCTGACCACATCCGTGGTCGCGCACGTAGCTACGGTCTTCACACTGATTCTTCAATGCGTTTCGAGCGTGGTGTGGATTACGCACTACAAGTGAGCGCAATGGAGCGTGCCACTCAGCTTCTTGTTGAGATCTGTGGCGGTGAAGTAGCACCTGTTGTTGCAGTAGAGTCTGAAGCAGACCTACCTAAGCCAAACAAAGTTGCTCTACGTCGTACTAAGCTAGACAACCTGCTAGGTCACCACATTGCAGATAGCGACGTAGTAGAAATCCTAGAGCGTCTAGGTTTGACGGTTGAAGCTTCAGAAGAAGGTTGGATGGCAGTAGCGCCAACATGGCGTTTCGATATCGCTATCGAGCAAGATCTGATTGAAGAAGTTGGCCGTATCTACGGTTATGACAACATTCCTAACCAACACCCAGCAGCAGCACTTAAGATGCACAACCACGTTGAAGCGGATCTTCCACTGAAACGCGTTCGTGATCTTCTTGTTGACCGTGGTTACCACGAAGCAATTACATACAGCTTCGTTGAGCCTGAGCAACAAAAGCTAGTTGTACCTGGTGTTGAGCCTCTAGTGCTTCCAAACCCAATTTCTGCAGACATGTCGGCAATGCGTCTTGGTCTTATCCAAGGTCTGCTGAACACAGTTGTTCACAACCAGAAGCGTCAACAGCCACGCGTTCGTCTATTCGAATATGGCCTACGTTTCATCCCATGTGAATCTGCAGAAAACGGCATGCGTCAAGAGCCTATGCTTGCAGGTGTTATTGCTGGTACTCGTGGTGAAGAGCACTGGGATATCGAAACCAACACTGTTGATTTCTTCGACCTTAAGGGCGATCTAGAAGCGATTCTAGAGCTATCTGCGAACGAAAAAGCGTACTCTTTCGCTGCACTGTCACCTGAAAGCAAAAAAGCTAACCCAGCACTTCACCCAGGTCAATCTGCGGCAATCATCGTAGACGGCAAAGAAGTGGGCGTGATCGGTACCGTTCACCCTGAGCTTGAGCGTAAGTTCGGTCTAAACGGTCGTACTATCGTATTCGAAATCGAATGGTCTGCAATCAACAGCAAAGTGATCCCAGAAGCGGTAGCGCTTTCTAAGTTCCCTTCAAACCGTCGTGATATCGCGGTAGTAGTGGATGAAGCTGTTGCATCTGGTGACATCGTTAACGCTTGTCTAGAGCAAGGTGGCGAGTTCCTTAAAGATGCGAAACTGTTCGACGTTTACGTAGGTAAAGGCGTTGAAGATGGTAAGAAGAGCCTAGCAATCGCTCTGACTCTACAGTCACTTGAGCGTACGCTTGAAGATGCAGATATCGCTGGTGCGGTTGACGCTATCGTTGCTCACGTTTCTGAGAAGTTTGGTGCGTCTCTGCGTGACTAATCTCGCGTAACGTATCTTCTTAAGAAATGAAAACCCTGCCAGTTTGGCAGGGTTTTTATTTTTAGGATTACCTTATCGTTGTTCAAGTTGCTTACTGCTCGCACCATCCCTCATTACTTTAAAATACTAGACCAAACTAGGGATGGCCCTTACCCGAGATTAGGAACGTATTGTTTTTCAGCTAATACACGCTAACGATAGCTTGTTGGCGGTTAGGCAGCGAGTGAGAGGGTATAGCTAAGCAGAAGAGGTAGCGTAAGAATGCTGAAAAAGTTGCCAAATAGTACCATTGACGCCACTTTCATGGGTTCTATATTCAGCCTTTCCGCAAATAGGTAATTCATGACGGCTGGCGGCAGCATTGTGAAGAGCACCATCATTTGCACTTGCATCGTTGGAAGGGGAATTAACCAATAAATAAGTGCAAAAGCGACAGCACCAGTTGCCAGTGACTGCACGGTACACAACACACCAATCTTTAAACCGTCCAACCTTAAATGACACATTTGTGCCCCCAGAGATAAAAGCATCACGGGTACGGCCGCTTGCCCAAGTAGAGCCGTGGCTTCGTATAAAGGCGCCCATGCACCCACATTTGACACGTTGAGAAACAGAGCCAACGACGCTGCTAAAAAGATTGGCATCTTGACTATTTGCTTAAAAGGGTTGCCATGACTAAGCAGCATTACGCCTAAGCTGATATGCAAGCATGCTGACACGACAAATAAAAGCACTGCTGACGACAGCGCAATTTCTCCAAACGTATAGGTAAACAAAGGAATAGCTAGATTTCCGCTATTGCGAAACATATGTGGTGGCGCCCAGGTTTTAAACGAGAGTGACGTCCATCGACATACCGGGATCATGAGTAGTGCGGGAATTAAAACCGCGACAATTGCCGCCAAAAGAAGCGGCCCCTGATTTGAATCGAGCGGCATGCTAACGAGTGACGAAAATACCAGTGCTGGCGTAAATACCTCAATATTAATGCGGTTTATTGGGCGAAAGTCAGGCTTGATGTAACGACCGACCAAATAGCCAACTCCGACAAGAGCAAAAACAGGGAAAAGAATATTTATGATTTGATTAATCATGGTCGCCTAGAAGCAGTGTAAGAAGCTAATGAGGAAATACACGAACTTCCACATTATCAATCTTTATATATGGCGTCATCGTTAAACAGCGAGAAGCGTGGGTTTAATCAAGCTTTCTAAGCACAGTTGCAAAGTACAGGTGGTCATACCTTTTAATCTAATTGTTACGTATCGAGTTACATACAAATCACTGAATTTACGACAAGTTCTATGTCAAGTGTCTGTTAAATAACCAATATCTGATATTTTTATTAAATAGTGTTTAATGTTGATATTTAAGTTACTTTTAGTTTTATAATCTGGATGTTTTTCCTGATAAAGATGAAACAAAAACAAAAATATCAAATTTCTGGCGTTTAACAATAATTTACGTAGTGCTATTCCTTTTGTTCGCCAAGAAAAAAGTTGGCGAAAATCATAAGCTTGTCATACACTTCCTGATGTAACCCCGATATGTTGTTGAATTGGTAGGGTAAAACTGCTCTGGCGCTACACTAACGTAGCATTGTTTAACATAGCTTTGAGGAAAGTTTTATGGCGCTCACAAAAGCCGAACTGGCAGAAAACCTGTTTGATAAATTAGGATTTAGTAAGCGGGACGCCAAGGAAACGGTGGAAGTGTTCTTTGAAGAGATTCGTAAGGCACTGGAAAGTGGCGAACAGGTAAAACTGTCAGGTTTTGGTAACTTTGATCTTCGTGACAAGAATGAACGACCTGGTCGTAACCCGAAAACTGGTGAAGATATTCCAATTACTGCTCGACGTGTAGTGACTTTTCGCCCGGGTCAGAAGTTAAAAGCTCGTGTAGAAAACCTGAAGAAAGTACAGTAAGCCGAATAAATGGATCACGCTAAGGCGTGGTCTTTTTTTGCGTAAAATTCGTGTGCATACAAATGAAAACCACCGCAATGCGGTGGTTTTTCTGTTTATGAGAGACGCTTAATGATATCGGTTACGCCGCTTCTAGATGCGTTGTTAAGTATGGTTGCCATGCTTGTTGGTACAAGTTCTTAGACTGTGTACGCATGTTGCGAATAGAGGCAAGCTCTATTTCGCTTAGCTCACGTTTTTCCAACATCGCTTGACGTTCTAGTTTCTGGATTTTTTCGTATAGGTCGTGTTCGGGACCGCTTTTTACATCTGCGATTGCTTTCAAGTGCAGTTGAACTTCGGCTACTAGGTTTGTTTTTGGTAAACGAACGAGCAAGTTCAAGTCTCTATATCCTGAAGGGCCAGGTTTTTTGAATCGATTTTTTACTTTCACAATCGTTGTTTCACGCTCTAACGTTTCATAAATGGAGACTAAACTCGCGACGTCTTCAGCTACAATCGTTGCACGTGCTAGGTCAGTAATACGTTCAACTTTCCCATCTAACTCTAAAGCTATCTTTTCTTCTGCTCGTTGTTTGGATTTCACGCCTGCGAAGTATGGCTGAGCGTCATTAAGAAGTGCGGTACTCTTACAGATAGTTTCAAGTTCAAATTGTGCTTGGTGAGCTTTGCTGTAAAGGATGTCGAAGTCAGAATATGGCTGAGTTGGTGTGGTGTCGATTGACTGAATGCCATATAAACCGCTAAGGCTGTGTTTAAAAAGTTTCGAACAAACTTCGTTTTGGCTGGTTGAACGATTTTGTTCGCCACTAGGCGCAGGGGTAATTGGAAGTGCGGCAAATGCCGGTGCACGGCTAAGTACCAAAAGCATCAATGCTGTAGTACGAAGAAATAAGCTCATTCACTCTCCTTAACTTGCTTGTACTTAGAAAATAGGGAACATAAAGGTCGCTAAGTTCGGCAAATCAGGTACTAACTTATAAATGGGGCCATTACGAAAGATTCCAAGGTTTCAGTTTTATCTTGAAGTAGAATCGTGCGTTAGATCACCATTTCTCTTTTCTTTATTCTGATTATCAGATAAAGGCGCGTCTCCTATGAGACCGATTACATCCTATCACCGCAGTATTAACCAAAGATGAACGGCATAGACAAATTGAAAAAAAACGTTAGTCTTACCTCTCAAAATGAAAACAGCCGACAAGTAGAAAGTAAAATGAGAGACCAAGAATTTTGGCATAACAAATGGGCCAGCAATCAGATCGGATTTCACTTGGAAGATGTAAACCCGCTATTACCAGTATATTGGAAACACACTAATCCAAAGCGTGAAGATAAAGTGTTAGTTCCTTTATGTGGAAAGTCAGAAGACTTGATTTGGCTAGCGATGAAGCATGATTCGGTTGAAGGTGTTGAGCTAAGCCATATTGCTGTGCGTGCCTTTTTTGCTGAACATTTTTACACGCCAACGGTAACGCCTCTTAATGGCATGCACGAGCTTTATCAATTTGATGAGCTCTCTATTTATACTGGGGACTTTTTCACTGCACCAGTATCTCAAGCCGATATCATTTATGATCGCGCCGCGTTGGTTGCTTTACCGCAAGATATGCGAGAGGAGTATGTAGGGCGTCTCAAGCAACTGCTGAACCCAGGCGGTCGTATTTTGCTTGTTACACTCAACTATCCTCAAGAAGAGATGGCGGGGCCTCCATTTAGCGTGCCGGTCGAAGAGATAGAGCAGTTATTTTCAGGTTACAAAGTTACTTGTTTGAACGTAGATGAAGCTGACGAGAATCATCCTAAAATTGCGAAAAAAGGCTTAAGTCGCTTCTCTGAAGAAGTGTACTTAATCGAGAGTGAATAGGCTCTCTTCGGTTTGGAACACGAAATAGCGCAGCAATTTGAGCTGCGCTATTTTTGTATGAGTGGTTCGTATTTAATAAATGATATTCACTTTTGAAGCACTTTCAACAGCATCTTGAACGGCTTCTTCGGTGGTTTTTCGTCGCGTAAGGACAACACCTAAACGGCGGCGGCCATCGATTTCTGGCTTACCGAATAGACGAACTTGTGTTTGAGGTTGAGCTAAAGCTTTGCTTAGGTTTTCAAAGCGAATGTTTGTGGAAGTTCCTTGTCCAAGAATAACAGCAGACGCAGATGGGCCATATTGCACAATATTATTAATTGGCATTCCGGTAAACGCGCGCACGTGGAGAGCAAACTCAGACATTTCCTGTGAAATCATTGTAACCATACCCGTATCGTGAGGGCGAGGAGAGACCTCATTGAAAATGACTTTATCGCCTTTAACAAATAGCTCTACACCAAAGATGCCGTAGCCACCGAGCGCGTTTACCACTTTCTCAGCCGTGTATTCAGCTGCTTTTACTGCGTTTATTGACATAGCTTGCGGTTGCCATGATTCGCGGTAGTCGCCATCTTCCTGACGATGACCAATTGGAGCACAGAAATGCACACCGTCAACGGCTCTGATGGTCAATAAAGTGATTTCGTAATCGAAGTCGATAAAACCTTCCACGATAACGCGACCTGCACCCGTACGCCCGCCTTCCTGAGCGTAATCCCATGCTTTTGTAACGTCGTCTTCGGTCTTGATAACACTTTGCCCTTTACCTGAAGAGCTCATCACAGGCTTCACCACGCACGGAATACCCACATGCTCAACCGCGGCTTTGAAGTCTTCAAAGTTATCTGCAAAACGATAAGGTGAAGTCGTCAATTCCAGTTCTTCTGCTGCCAAACGTCGGATACCTTCACGATTCATTGTTAGCCTGGTTGCCTTAGCGGTTGGAACAACATTCAGTCCTTTTTCTTCAAGCTCTACCAGTTTGCCGGTTGCGATGGCTTCAATTTCTGGTACGACGTAAGTAGGTTGTTCCTTCGTAATAACTTCTTCTAAGGCGTTCCCATCTAACATGTCGATAACATAACTACGGTGAGCGACTTGCATCGCTGGAGCATTGGCATAGCGATCACAAGCAATCACTTCTAAACCAAGTCTCTGGCATTCAATGGCGACTTCTTTACCGAGTTCGCCAGAGCCTAAAAGTAATACACGGGTAGCATTTGCGCTAGTTGCAGTGCCAAACATAGTGTTCCCTTACAAAATAGAGTGATGAGACATAAATTGCAGGAGATCATACTGAAGTTTTATGACAAAGCAAACGTTTGCTTTTGGTTTTTAGGTAATAAAAAAGCTCTACATGTTGTAGAGCTTTTTGTTGAATTTGTCGTTTATACGTTGACAAAACTAAGCGGAATATCTGGATTCAACGCTTCCAACGTTGATTGCGTATCGGCTAAGTGACTGATCTTACCTTCAGAGTTTTCTACCAATGCAGCGGCTTTGATGCTGTCAAAGGTTTCACCCGCAAGTAAAACTTGGATTAGCGCAACTTGTAGCGGTGGCAAGCTAGGATTAAACGCTGCATTTTCTGCATAAGCGCCTTGGAATACACGGCCGCTAGTCATCTCTAATGCTAAACCACTCAAGTTGTTGGTGTATGGAGAGTGGCTCATGTTCATCGCTTCAACTGCACTTTGGATGAGTGCGTCTTCATCATCACATGAGAATTGGTGTTTAACTTCTGCCATTAAGCCGGACTCGATACCGAGATCGTTTGGTCCAAAGGCTTCAGGCAGGTATTCATGAAGTGACTTTTCTTCACGTTCTGGGAGCTGGATTTTAAGCTCGTTTGCGGTAGATAACTCATTCATGAACTGGCGGCAGTGACCACATGGGCTGAAGTTGATAGTGATATCCTTAACACCACGTTCGCCTTTCATCCAAGCATGGCTAATCGCAGACTGCTCTGCGTGAACCGTTTGACCCAACTGTACACCAAAGAATTCCATGTTGGCACCGAAGTAAAGGCGACCTGAAAGACCACGAACGATAGCGCCGACATAAAAGTCAGAAAGGGGAGCATAGGAGTACGCTGCGGCAAAAGGAAGTAGCGCAACACGAAGCTCTTTGTCTGATAGACCGGTAGCTGAAAGCAACTGCTCAAATTGTTGAACTGAAAGCGTAGCATCAAAATCATCAGCTTGGATGATAGGAGCAAGTTGTTTGGAAAGTGCTTCTGGAGCGCCTGCTAGCGCCTGTTCAATGCGACTTTTCATGTTGAATCCTTGTTATTGCATGGACAGTTATTCTATGTGAAAGATAGAAATGTTCCGTGCGTTAGATCACGATAAATAATGCAATTGATAATTCTGTTACATAATTAGAGTGAGCTCACACATGTATTCGATTGCACAGGTGTGAAGCGTTATCTCCGTCTCACAATTAACCATATCAGTATATGTTCATATGACCAAGGAGCAGGAGTATGTTACCCACGCGACTTTACCGCTATGCTACTTTATACCCACGTAATCTAGAGCGAGTGGTAGAACCTAGAATGCTAACGCTATGAATGTATATCTCGATCAAGTCCCTTCACGGTATTACTGGGTGAGGTTGATAGATAAGATAGGGTTTTGAAAAGGGTAAGGAAGAAGCGGAAAGGCTACGGCCTGCCGGAAGGAGGGCAGACCGAGAGCGCTTAACTATTGATATAGCCAGACAGCCAAAGCAAAAAAGCTTGGAGCCAAAATAGAAGTTATGATCCCACATAAAACCAATGCGAGTGATGAGAACGCGGCATCTATGGGCTGTTTCTCTGCACAAGTAGCGGTGCCTAAGGCATGAGAGACTGTACCCATTGTCAGACCACGTGCAATCGGGTGTTTAATTCCAATCAAATTGTAAATTGGGTATGCCAAAATTGCGCCCAATAAACCGACAATCAGAACCAAGATCGCTGCAACGGCGGCTTCACCACCGAGGTGACTCGATATTTCCATCGCTATTGGTGTAGTGACGGACTTACCCACTAGACTCGCGATTAAACTGATATCCGCTTTGAAAGCGACTGCGATCAAGGTGGTTGTCATCATCGACATCACACTGCCTACTGTGCAAGCAAAAGTGATGATTCGCCAGTTTGCTTTAATTTGTGGTAGTTGTTCATATAGTGGATAAGCCAGAGCAACTACAGCAGGTTGAAGCAAAAAGCTAATTCCTTCGTTATCCGCATAATACGTTTCAAATGGCACATTTAAGTAAGTAAGCAAAGGAATGAGCACTGCGATACTGATCAGCAAAGGGTTTGCTAGAGGATTGTTCACTTTGATTGCGATTTGGCGAGCGATAAGAAAAACCGCAATGGTAACAACTAACCACATATCAGTGTTTCTCCTGTAGCAAGTAATCCAGCAGCCAAGCGAGGCTGACCAATACAATGAGTGAACCGCCAACCGCGCTAGCGATGATAGGGAGCGCATTGGCGAGTAGTAAATCGAAATGCTGCATTAATCCGACGCTGATAGGAACGAACAATAAGATCATATAGCGTATAAATAGCGTGGCGCCCGGTTTGACCCAGTCGACTTTTACAAGCCCAAGAGTCATGGAGAAAAACAGTACGAGCATACCGATGACACTTCCTGGAACGGAAACGCCAGTGAACTTTTGAATGGTAATTCCGATGCCAAGTGCTCCCATGATGAGGAAGATTGAAATGAGCAGTTGGATCAGTTGTAAGAATCGTTCTTTAATCATTTTGACAGTATATAAACAACAAGCACACCATAAGGTGCGCTTGTATTAGGAGGAGTTAGGAAGCTAAGCTCTCTACATAACGGTACACGGATTTTAATATCGCAATCTTCTTTTCGTCACTTTCATGTTCGTGAACTAAGTTTTCTAAATTCAGCATGTACTCTTCAATTTGGCTTTCAAACACTTCTCGACAGTGTAGTGCCCAGCGTCTTTGTTCTTGCTCGTCTAATGTGCCTGGGAAGTTACGCGCACGATAGCGGAACAATAGAGGTTTAATGCGCTTGTCATCAAATTCAATGTCTAATGCAGCAAGATTATTCGGATCGGTTTCGCGAATGATATCCATAGCTGCGCGATCGGCTGGAGAAAAGAACCCGTCGTAAAGTTGTATATCGACGTCATCACTTTTATCGAATTTGCGCTCGACTGAAAAGAGGCTAATCAGCTTTTCTCTAATTTCAGGATGTTGGCGCAACAAAGCGAGATTGGCGAGACATTGTTGGCGATCAATGCCAATAGACTCTGCATTTTCAGCCGTTAACGTTTTTGCAGGGGCGAGAATAGGGCATTTGTTCAAATGAACTAGTTTAACTGGCACTGGTAGCAATTCACCAAGATCTTCGCGCTTCGTGTAGAGTCTTTCGTGCAGCTCTTCTGCGGATAGCTCAAGAATAGGTTGAGGGTCTTTCGCTAAATCGATGGTGATAACGGCGTTATTATTGGTTGGATGCCAAGCAACAGGCACAATCCAGCTAGTGTACTGGCATTCGCGCCCTAGCATGCCTGAAACGTGCATCAACGGTGTCATGTTGACGATGTCGACTAAATCATTGAGCTTGCGCTTTTGGCGCATAGAAAAAAAGTAATCAAACAATTTTGGTTGCGCTGCTTTTACTTTCTTTGCCATTTCGATAGTCGCAACCACATCTGCCATGGCATCGTGCGCGTTACTATGTTCTATGCCGTTAGCCACAGACAAGTGTTCTAATTTAAAGCTAGTGAAGCCATCTTCGTTTTCTGGCCATTCTACGCCTTCTGGGCGAAGGGCATGGCACGCGCGTAGTACATCGAGTAAATCCCAACGTGAGTTACCGTTTTGCCAACTCCATGCGTATGGATCGATAAAGTTGCGATAACAAGTATAACGGGTCACTTCGTCATCAAAGCGAATGCTGTTGTAGCCTAAACTGGTAGTATTGGGTTTCGCGAGTTCAGCGTGAATCTTAGCGATAAACTCTGGCTCAGAAAGGCCTTCTTGAACCGTTTTTTGCGGAGTAATACCAGTAATAAGTGCAGCTTCAGGAGACGGAAGATAATCAGCAGGTGGCTGGCAGTACATGACTAAAGGCTCGCCGATGATATTAAAGTTTTCATCTGTACGAACACCAGCGAACTGGCTTGGGCGATCTTTCGCGGGGTTGGTTCCCCATGTCTCATAATCAAAGAAGAAAAAAGTGGGCTGATTATCTTGGTGCATTCTGCTTACCGTTTACAAAACCGATGACAGTATTAGACCATTCAACGCCTTGACTAGCAACGAAAGATGCAAGTTGAATTTTTGAAAATGAAAAAAGCCGATGGCGAACCATCGGCTTGATATTTTACGTTATATCGCTTTGGAAGGAATTTGAGTTCTATGCTCGTGTTTCTTCCAATGTTGCTTCACTTTCTGGTGACTTCAGCACTCGGCTAGCAATTGTACCCGCAGTCATTGAACCTGAAACGTTTAGTGCGGTACGTGCCATGTCAATCAATGGTTCAATAGAGATGAGCAGTGCCGCGATGGTCACAGGTAAGCCCATTGCAGGAAGAACAATCAAGGCTGCAAACGTCGCACCGCCGCCGACACCTGCAATACCAAATGAACTGATGGTGATAATCGCAATCAATGACAGGATAAAGTGTAGATCAAGTGGGTTGATGCCCATTGTCGGAGCTACCATCACTGCTAGCATTGCAGGATAGATACCCGCACAGCCGTTTTGGCCGATAGTGGCACCAAACGATGCTGATAGGTTTGCAATCGCTGGTGGTACGTTAAGCTTCGTGATTTGCGCTTCTACGTTTAGTGGAATTGTTGCTGCTGAGCTACGAGATGTAAACGCGAAGGTCAGTACAGGCCAGATTTTCTTAAAGTATTCCGCAGGGCTAACGCCGACAAAAGAGACTAATACGCCGTGAACAACAAACATCAGTGCGATAGCAACATAAGACGCCACAATAAAGCCAAGTAGGTTTAGGATGTCGCCTGCGCTTGATGTCGCTACCACTTTTGCCATCAGTGCTGCGATGCCGTATGGCGTTAGGGCCATGATCATCTTCACTAGTCGCATAACGATAGATTGAGCAGCTTCTACGAAAGTACGAATCGGTGATTCCAACTCTGCTTTTTCCATCATCACTTTACGAGCGGCGATACCAGTTAACACGCCGAAAATCACAACAGCGATAATTGATGTCGAGCGAGCACCTGTTAGATCAGCAAATGGGTTGGTTGGAATGAAACTAACTAGCATTTGAGGAATAGTTAGGTCACTTACTGTACCGGCACGGCTTTCTAAAACGGCGATACGAGCGGTTTCACGCGCACCTTCAGTTAACCCTTCTGCTGAAAGGCCAAATGTCGTTGTCACCAAGATACCGATAAGTGCAGCAATTGCAGTCGTTACTAAAAGAACAGAGATGGTCAGGCCAGAAATTTTACCTAAAGATCCACCTTTCTCCAATTTAACAACTGCAGAGATCATCGATACCAACACCAGTGGCATGATGACCATTTTCAGTAGACCAACGTAGCCACTGCCTACAATGCCTACCCATTCAAGTGTTTGAGCAATAGCGCTGTTGCCTTCACCGTGAATGAGTTGCAAAGCAAGACCAAAAAGAGAACCGGTAACAAGACCGATCAAAACGAGACGTGAAAGAGTGTGTTTCTTTTGTTGTTGGTTAAATAGAAAGAACAATATGCCAACAAAGACGGCTAGAGAGGCTATCACTGCAAAATTCATAATTTGACCTTATCAACCAGCCGAAGTGGCGGTTGTTTTTTATACGGGGTTTTATACGGATTTATTTATGGAGCGTAAGATAACGCTCGTAATATAACTTTAAAAATGACAAACGGGTATTAGCTAGATCTAAAATGAATATAAAAACGAGATCTAAGTCGCGTGAGAGTGTGAATTAGCACGTTAATTGTACAAAATGGTTATTCGTAGTGATGCAGTAAGTCACGCATTTCTTTCCTTTGTAAGTAAACCACCGAGTCTTCTTGATAACTGAAAAGTTGATAAATCATCGCTTTGGCGACATCTTCTGCTCGAATAGGTAAAAAGTTGGACAGTTTGCCTAGCATAAGTGGGCGAATTACCTTAAACAGAGTTTGTACTAACTTCTCGTCCATTCTTGGGTTTTGACGTTGACCAACAAGCGGGCCTGGGCGAACAAATACGATTTCCTCAAAATCCATAGCTTCGATTCGTTGTTCCATTTGTCCTTTACAAGCTAAGTAATGGGATGGCGATTTACTATTTGCACCGAGGCTAGAAACAACCGCAAGGCGTTTGACTCCGATTGTTTTCATTTGTTGGGCGACTTTGCACACCAGATCAACATCTACTCTACGCAAATTATCCTTACTACCAGCTTGCTTAAGGGTCGTACCTAAACAGATAAAGCCGATGGTTGGTGTTGGTTGGTTCTCATCCCATTGGTGGATAGAAAGGTCTGCATCAATGAGAGGAATAAGCTTGTTGTCCACATCTAGGACGCCATCGAGTGGGCGGCGAGAAAGATAATATAATGTTCCAACACCTGATTGATTTATGAGGTTTGCAATGACTTTTGAGCCTACTAAGCCAGTTGCACCGGCGATGATTGCGCAGGTGTTGTTATCCATATCTTTTCTCCTATATGGGAACATAGTCTAAGCTATTGTAGCGGATTTCAACGAGTTACTTATAATCTCGTGCAAGAAAGGTGAGACGCTCTGCGAACTCGGCAGACTATCCTGAGATAAACTTGATTAGCGCTGCCCCAATTGGATGCAAGTGTATACAATAGTGGGCGCGCAAAAACTGTCGCTGAACAAGACCTCTTGAACAACAGAACACCTCTCACCCAGACAACATCAAAGGAACGTAAAAAATGGATGACTCTTTTGCTGCGGAGATACAAGCACGCATAGATAACAAAACCAAACCCGTCGGTTCTTTAGGCTTATTGGAAAAGGTGGCACTGCAGTTAGCTCTTATTCAAAGTCAGGATAAACCTCAGCCAGTTGATTCCATCGCTATCTGCAAACCGAGCATGCTGGTATTTGCTGGAGATCACGGCGTTGCAGAGGAGGGTGTGAGCATTGCGCCAAGCGAAGTCACTCAACAAATGGTGGCTAACTTTCTCGCTGGCGGCGCAGCCATCAACTGTTTTTGCGACATTAATGGCATTCAACTCAAAGTAATAGATTGCGGCATGTTGGCTCCTATTGATGTGCTGGTTCCAGAATTTAAATCCCATCCCAACTTGGTTGAACAACGGTTGGGTAACGGTACGGCTAATTTTTCTAAACAATCAGCGATGTCCCCAGAACAAGTGGCGTTAGGTTTAGAATATGGTGCGAAGATTGCTGAGCAAACCATTTTGCATGGTTCAAACCTCTTGATGTTCGGTGAGATGGGCATCGGTAATACCAGTTCGGCCTCAGCACTGTTATCGGCACTGAGCTCATTAGATATTGATTATTGTGTTGGCGTTGGCACCGGAATCAATCAACAGCAGTTGAGCCGCAAATATAAACTGGTAGCACAGGGGGTAAACCGATGTCGAGGTCTTGATACCAAAGCGATTCTCGCACAGGTTGGGGGCTTTGAAATCGTACAGATAGTGGGCGCTTTTTTAGAAGCCAAGCGGCTTAAAACTCCAGTTTTAGTGGATGGGTTTATCGTATCGGTAGCGGCTTATATTGCGACGTTGTTAGACGAAGAAACGCGTGAATACATGTTGTTTGCCCATCGCTCTGAAGAAAATGGACATAAATTTGTATTGGAACATCTAAAAGCAGAACCTCTGCTCGACCTTGGTTTACGGCTAGGGGAGGGAACAGGAGCCGCTCTTGCCTTGCCTCTGTTAAAAGCTGCTGCCCAGTTTTACAACAAAATGGCGAGCTTCGAGAGTGCAGGAGTTACAGTTTAGTGTCAGTCCCTGATAATTCTGAGAAAGTCATGCCGTCATCGTTAAGATACCAGTGGGAGTTATTTCTATTAGCTACCAGTTTTTTTAGCCGCTTACCCGTGCCCCAAGCGTTGCCTTACAGTGAAGAACGCATGAATCAGGCAGGCCGTTACTTTGCGTTAGTTGGTCTCGTGCTTGGAGCACTTTGCGCTTTGGTATTCTCGCTCACCTCAATTTTTTTCCCAGAGTCGGTTGCCATAGTATTAACGATGGTGTTTAGCTTATTGTTAACTGGGGCTTTTCACGAAGACGGCTTGACCGATATGGCGGATGGCATTGGCGGTGGCATGACCGTAGAGCGACGCCTCTCTATTATGAAAGACAGTCGTATTGGCACTTATGGTGCCGCCACTCTCATTATGGCGTTATTGGCTAAGTATGTTTTTTGGAGTGAACTGGCTAACTTGCCGCACTTTTGGTTGGTCATTGTCGTCGCTTACACCGCAAGCCGAGCACTAGCAGCGACGCTTATTTATGACATGCCTTATGTCAGTGACAGTGATACGTCGAAAAGTAAACCGCTAGCAAGTCGCCAGTCTTCTCTAGAAGTCTCCATTTTGTTGTTTACTGGTGGCATAACATTGCTTGTGCTTGGTATCGCGGATGCGATCTTGATATCGCTTGTTCTCGTGGTATTTCGTTTGATGTTCAAACGTTGGTTAACCAAGAGAATTGGCGGCTTTACGGGGGATTGCCTTGGCGCAGCGCAACAGTTGTCGGAACTGCTTATTTATCTCACTATGATTGGGTTGTATCACTCCTCATGAAGCAATTGATACTCGGTGGCGCGCGCTCTGGGAAGTCGCATTTGGCAGAAAAAACAGCTAAGCAATTATCGGTCGCTTCTCATCGATCATTACACTATGTTGCAACCGCGCTGCCATTTGACCAAGAAATGCGAGAGCGAATAGCGCATCATCAAAAGCAACGCGGGGGCGAGTGGCAAGAGCATGAATGCCCCCTTCATTTATCTGAGTTACTGACAAATTTCGCTACCACCGATGTTGTATTGGTCGATTGTTTAACCTTGTGGCTCAACAATTGGATATTTGAGTTAGGTGATGAATGTTCCCATGAGAAGCTAGAAGCAGAAATTGAAAAGCTTATAAAGATGGTACGTGGCTCAGATGCGACGTTAATATTCGTCTCTAACGAGGTTGGAATGGGCATTGTACCTTTGGGGGCGGTTAGTCGTTATTTTGTGGATAATGCAGGACGGATGAATCAAAAACTAGCCAGTGTTTGCCATCGCGTTACCTTTGTTGCTGCTGGTTTGCCGTTGGTTCTTAAAGAGTAGGATGGAACAAAATGAAAACACTCAATATCTATCTTGTGCGTCATGGAAAAGTAGACGCTCCACCAGGACTCCATGGCCAAACAGATGTAAAAGTTACGCCTGCTGATCAAGAGAGTATTGCTCGGGCTTGGGCTGAGAGTGGACGAGGTGTGGGTGGAATAATTTCTTCTCCACTTTCACGCTGTCAAGAACTGGCAAACATCATTGCTGAACAGCAATTATTACCAGTAATGACGGATGAATCTTTACAAGAGATGGCATTTGGTGATTTTGATGGTATGCCTTTTGATCTGCTCACTGAGCAGTGGAAAAAGCTAGATGCTTTTTGGCAATCGCCAGCACAACATACGTTGCCGAATGCTGAGAGCTTAAGCACATTTTCTGAGCGCATATGTCGCGTTTGGTCTCAAATCATCAACGATATCAATGACAATCTCCTTATCGTCACGCATGGTGGCGTCATTCGTATGATTCTTGCTCATGTATTGGAGTTAGATTGGCGTAACCCAAAGTGGTATTCGACGTTGTCGATAGGAAACGCTTCTGTCACGCATATAACAATTACTATAGATGAGCAAATTTACGCCTCGGTGCGTTCGATTGGCGTACCTCTTTTAACTCGTTAATTTATAAATATTAAAATGCCCAGAACGATATTGCTTACGGGCATAGTCACGGAAGATGTCAGTGGAAGCCCATCTGCTAGGTGCAGGAAGCGAAAATTGACTCAGTTACATAAAAAGGAAATATAGAAATGACAACGCCGAGTTGGGATTTGTCCATCGTTTATAACGACCTTTCTGACCCACGAATTCAAGACGATATTGCTCTTGTGGAACAATGTATTGATCTTTTGAATAAACAATCAGCAGATTGTGGCAACGTAGAGATCATGCAAAATGCGATTTTAACCAATGAAGCCGCGAGTCGTTTAGCGGGCACAGTTGCAAATTTTGCGAGTTGTTATGCTTCTGTTGATGCAACAAACGCCGAAGCGAAATCGTTACTTGGTAAAATGACCCGCATCTTTTCGGAGCTTTCCCAAGCGTTCAGTCCCTTTGATTTGACATTAACTCATGCCGACGAAGAGTTTATCTTGCGCGTGTTAGACCATGAGAATCCTGATATCAGTGGGCAAGCTTTTTCTATCTTGAATTCTAGAAAGTTGGCGGATACTCGTCTTAGCAACGCAGAAGAACAGTTACTGGCTGCGATGAGTGTGGATGGCAAATCGGCTTGGGGTAACCTATACGATAACCTGACTGGCTCATTGAAAGTGAAGCTTGAGTACACAGATGGTAATAGTGAAGAGCTTGGGTTTTCTCAAGCGGCAAGCATTCTTTATGGTTCTGAATTCGAGCGTCAAGAAGCCGCGTGGCGAGGCGTACAAGATGCAATGCAAACGCACCAAGAATCATTCGCTGCGATTTTGAATGCGTTAGCAGGATGGCGCTTAACTGAAAACAAAAAGCGTTCTACGAAGCGTGAAGTTCACTTCCTAGAGCCGAGTTTGCATGGTAGCCGAATCCAAGCTGAAACTTTAAATGCGATGATGACAGTCGCCAAAGACAGTCGAGCTATTGGTCAGAAAGCAGGTTTATTGATGGCGCAAGTACATGGTCTGGATGAGATGAAACCTTGGAATCATCTGGCGGCTATGCCTGCTTTGAGCGGTGAAGCGAAGGTTTACGACTTTGATGAAGCGATTGATGTTATTTGTGAAGCATTTGAAACAGTAAACCCTGAGATGTCGGAGTTTGTCCGTTTGATGGTACAAAATGGTTGGATTGATGCCGCGCCAAATGCTAACAAGCGTCTTGGCGCATACTGCACCAAACTGCCAGCAACGCGAACACCACTTGTGTTTATGACTTGGAGTGGCAGCCGTTCAGACCTTATGACTCTGGCACATGAACTTGGCCATGCGTTCCATAACTGGGTTATTCGTGATTTGCCACTTTGCCAAACTTACTACCCAATGACGTTAGCAGAAACCGCCTCTATCTTTGCAGAAAACATCGTTCGTGATCATTTGATTTCGAAAGCTGAGAGCGTTGATGAAAAGCTCGAGATGTTGTGGGAAGAGTTGTCATCTGCGCTAGCTTTAATGATCAACATTCCGGTTCGCTACGAGTTTGAAAAATCGTTTTATGAACGCCGCCAGGATGGAGAGTTAACCGCAGATGATTTCTGTGAGTTGATGTCAGAAACTTGGAAAGAATGGTATGGCGACGTAATGAGCGAACCGGATCCGTACTTCTGGGCAAGCAAGCTGCACTTTTCTATTGATAGCGTGAGCTTTTATAACTACCCATACCTATTTGGCTTCTTGTTTAGCAAGGGTATCTATGCACAGCGAGAAACCAAAGGCGAAGCGTTTTACACCGATTACATCAATTTGCTGCGCGATACAGGCTGCATGATGGCGGAAGATGTCGTCGAAAAGCATCTGTCTATGGATTTAACCCAGCCAACGTTTTGGCAGCAGAGTGTTGAGCTAGTGCGTGAAAAAGTCGATGAGTTTGAGCGTTTGCTCGCACAGCGCGGCTAAGTTTTTCGCAGTGTTGATGCATAATCTGCTTTATAGCTACAAAAATTTGATCAAATCATAATGATCTTAATCAGGGCTGTGGTAAAGTTCACAGCCCTAACACTTTGTAATTGTTTGAAAATTAAACGCCTCAATGCTTGATTTGAGTGCCTGGCGCGAAAAGGCATCGGATTTTCGAGGGAAATAGTGATTTCTACTCATAAGTGAGATCGCAGCAACAAAAATCCTTTGTACAATTTATTAACATATCCGCCGTGCTATTAAGGAGTAACGCATGACGAAGTCTCTCTTTCGCCAATCGTTTTTAACTGACACGTTAGATGTTCATATTGATGTTGCACCAGCGGAGCAGGTGCTTTCTAACGGTGTAAAACTTAAACTCTATCAGCGTGGTGTATTAGAAGTAATCCCTGCGAATTATACTCAGGATACGAAGAACATCATCATCTCTTGTGGGGTTCACGGAGATGAAACCGCACCGATGGAGCTGGTGGATTCCATTATTCAAGACATAGAATCTGGGTTCCAGACGGTCGATACCCGTTGTCTGTTCATTATTGCTCACCCAGAATCCACTCTGGCGCACACGCGATTCCTTGAAGAAAACCTCAACCGTCTGTTTGACGAAAAAGAACACAAACAGACAAAAGAGCTTGTTATCGCCGATACGCTTAAGCTGCTTGTTCGAGATTTTTATCAGGATACCGACCCGACAACACGCTGGCACCTTGATTTACACTGCGCGATTAGAGGCTCGAAGCACTATACGTTTGCAGTAAGTCCTAAGACTCGTCATCCTGTGCGCAGCAAGGCATTGATCGATTTCTTGGACAGTGCACACATTGAAGCTGTGCTCCTGTCAAACTCACCATCGAGTACGTTTAGCTGGTACAGTGCCGAGAACTTTGGTGCGCAGGCTCTCACGATGGAGCTTGGACGCGTGGCTCGTATTGGTGAAAATGACCTCGATAAACTGACCGCGTTTGATTTGTCTTTACGTAATTTGATTGCGGAAACGAAGCCAGAACACCTACCAAAACCATGCATTAAGTATCGCGTAAGTCGCACAATCGTTCGTTTGAACGAAGACTTTGACTTTATGTTCGACGACAATGTTGAAAACTTCACCTCATTTGTTCACGGCGAAGTGTTTGGTCATGATGGCGACAAACCATTAATGGCGAAGAATGAAAACGAAGCGATTGTCTTCCCGAATCGCCACGTCGCAATAGGTCAACGCGCAGCTCTGATGGTTTGTGAAGTGAAAACCCGTTTTGAAGAGGGTGAGTTGGTTTACGATTAATCCAACATTGCTTTGAGAAGTTAATTGCAATTTACCGAGGCTTAACTGTAAGGTTAAGCCTCGTTTGTTTTTATCGGTCGCTATGGATTTTCAACAACTTATCCTGAACAAGGAACGACGCTGGCAACGTAACCTGATGGTTATGTCGATCGTCCTCGCTGTACTCTCTGCCATTCACTTGATGGTCGGAGAAATTTTCCTTTCTCCTTTTCAATCCTTATCTGCATTTGAACAGAAGCTATTGGTGGACTTGCGTTTACCGAGGTTAGTGTCCGCGGCAATTATTGGTGCTGCGTTAGCGGTATCTGGCGCGACGTTACAAGTGTTGCTTGGGAACGTGTTGGCTGAACCTGGCGTGCTCGGTATATCTGGTGGTGCAAGCTTAGCAATGGTCTTAATCATGTTCGCGTCACCTGTTCTTCCTACCCCGATTGTTTTTATGTTGGCAGCGATTGCAGGCTCGATGGTCTTCACGTTTGTTTTGGTGGCGATAGCAAGGGCAATGCACCTGACGACGGCTCGATTGCTTTTGGTTGGGGTCGCATTGGGTATTTTATCGAGCGCGATTGTGACGTGGGCTTTTTACTTTAGTGATGATCTTAGCTTACGCCAACTGATGTATTGGTTAATGGGCAGTATTGGCGGTGCGAGTTGGTATCAACATACCGTTACCTTGGTGATGTTACCGGTGCTCATCTGGTTATGTTGTAAAGGCAAATCGCTTGATAGATTGATGCTGGGTGAGATTCATGCGACCCAATTGGGTGTCGATGTGCATCAAATGCGTTGGAAACTGATCCTCGCCATTTCTGTTTTGGTGGGTAGTTCAGTCGCTTTGGGTGGCATCATCAGTTTTGTTGGTTTGGTGGTGCCGCACTTGTTGCGTTTGGCTTTTGGTACGGAAAACCGTTATTTATTGCCACTTTCTGCAATATCTGGTGCTGCGTTGCTTGTATTTGCTGACATCGGCGCAAGACTGTTATTGGACTCCGCAGAGTTACCTTTAGGTGTCATGACAACATCGATTGGCGCACCTATTTTCATCTGGATGCTGGTGAAGAGTCATGATGCACGTTAAACATATGTCGGTTGGTAGTCGATTATTGCCTCTTTCTTTTGAATGCAAAGCTGGCGAAATCGTACATATCGTTGGGCCTAATGGTTCCGGTAAGAGTACTTTATTGGCTGCGATTTCTGGTACGTTAAGTCACCGAGACGGTATGAGTGGTGAAGTGTACGTTGGCAACAAAAACTTGCTTACTTTACCGTTGTCAGAGCAAGCTCATGTTCGAGGTTATTTGTGTCAGCAATCGCGCCCAGCGTTTAATGTTGATGTGTTTCAGTATCTCGCTTTATCTCTGCCAAGTGGTGCTGAGATTGCGGATATCAAAGTGCGTGATGCCGTCAATATGGTGGTGGAGCTGGTACAACTGCAAGATAAGCTTCATCGCAGTATTCAAACATTATCCGGTGGTGAGTGGCAGCGTGTCCGATTAGCAGGTGTATGTTTGCAGGTGTGGCGTACCATTAATCCTTTTTCGCAGTTTTTAATTTTGGATGAGCCAGCAGCACCGTTAGATATTGCGCAAGAGGGTCTGCTCTATCAATTGATTAACGCTATGGCGGCGCAGGGAATTGGAGTATTGGTTGCTAATCACGATCTCAATCGCACATTAAAGCACGCAGATAAAGTATTGCTGCTTAACAACGGTGTGCTGCACTCATCAGGAAGTGCCGATACTGTGCTAACGGAAGAAGCGCTCGGGGAAGTGTTCAATACTCAAGTCAAAAAGGTCATCGTAGATGAGCAACCTTATTTAATCTTTGATTAGTATTTAGGGACAATAAAAAAACGACCTACTTGAGGTCGTTTTTTTAATCGAGAAAGCCAAACTCAACGCTTACTGAGTTAGCGGTTTTAGATCTGCTGGGCGGTAGTAAACAGATTTGAGTACTTTGCCTTTACGAATGGTTTTACCTTCCGATACGAAATCTTCGGCGCATTTCGCGATGATGTATTCACCTTTCTGCACCGCCATCAACTTGATGCCTTGTTCCGCGTAGAATGCTTCTGTTTCTGAGTACTCTTGCTCGTTACGGCATACTTTGCTCATGTTGCTTGAATGTACTTCATCCCAGCAAGGAATAAACTCGATACCACGGTTTACCGCAACGTTTAATAGAAGATCGATTAAGTAGCTGATCGCCAGGTTGTCTTCTACTTTGCTGTGGCCAAGATGAACGAGACGGCCCATTAATACATACACGCTGTCTACGATGGCATCTGCTTGCTCAGTTTTACAATCTGCTTCTGCTAGCTCTGTTAGCTCTTCGATCGCCAAAGAGGTGTGTAGTGTGTCTGCTTGCGTATCAAGGCTTGCAGCGTCTGCGACTGGTAAGTCGAACGTACTACGGAACTCGGTGATATCACGGTATAAGTGATCAAAAATCTCTTGGGTTAGCTTTGACAGTTGCATTCTAATTTCCATTGAATCGATTGAAGCGGCAATGATACCAAACCGCACTTTGAACCCCAAGGGCATTGCATCTAACTGGTGATAAATCTGCCTTTGGGAATGGTGGTGCTTAACGAAATAGGTAAGGGAACAGCTTTTTACGTTCTTCCTCTGAAAGGGAGGAAACACGAGCGATGTTTGTATCGGGAATGGATTCAGGATCAGGATAGTGTTTTAGTACCTTTTCCATACTCTCTTCGCGAATCAAATGGAAGATTGGGTAAGGAGAACGATTGGTCAGGTTTTCGTCGTCTTCAGGCCTTGCGCCGCCAAAACAGTAATCCGGATGGAAAGTCGCTACTTGGAAAATGCCTTCCCAGTTTTGCTGCTTAATTAATCCTTCAACCCAATCGATACAAAAGTTGTAGTCCCAGAAATCTTGTAGCATGTTGGGAACCACAACCAACGTGGTCTCAAGTTGTTCGGGCTCTGTGTTACTCAGCTCAATCAGTTGCAATAAAATATCTTCAAGAAGCGCTTCTTCTTGAGTCGCTTCACTAACAAAGATTTTGATTTGTTTATTACGTTGCGGTTTGGCAGCAAACGGACAAAGGTTGAGTCCGATTACCACATCGTTGAGCCATTGATCGACCTGTTGAGTGATCGCTTCGATATCTGTGTTTTGTGTTGAACGCGTTGACATACGACTTTCTGGTTTTTATTAAAGTAGCCCAAGCATAGCAGAGTTGGTTATCTAAGTAACCAGAGAGGTATTACGCAAATGAGCGTACCTTAGCTACTCTTTAAACTCGCCGCGTCAGGTGTTTGGTCAGTGTGCTTTCTTTCGGCAATGTGTTTCAGATACGCAATTGCAGCAAACATTGCTAGGTAGACTGCGCTTCCCCCCATAAGAACACTCGACCAACCACCATGTTGCCAACAATAAAGAAGTAAGAATCCTCCCAAACTACCGCCTACATAGTAGTGTACTAAGTAGAGCGCTGTCGCGGTGGCTTTGGCGCGAGTGGCATTCTGACCGACCCAACCGTAGGCGAGGGTATGAGTAAAGAAGGCACCAAAACTTATCAGCAACAATCCAACTAGCATTGCAGTCAAGCTTTCAACCGCCGCAATCCACATCCCCGTCATGCTCACTATCGCGCCTAAGAACATACCGAGGATTGATGAATAACGTTTACTCCAGTGGCCTGCGCAACGAGAGGAGAAAGTCCCTCCCAAGTAACAAATAAATATCAGTGAGGCCAACCCGACGGGCACATTGTGAGGTTCACTCACCAGACGGAAACCCATGACGGAGTATAGGTTGACGAACAAAGCAAAGTTAAGTCCTCCTATCAGCATCGCGAACCACACGCGTTGGTTTTTAAAATGACCAATAAGCGCACGATTTTGATGGCGTAAGCTGTTTGATGACGGAGTGAAGTTGCGCTGTGTTGGCAATAAATAGTGAACGCCAATGACACCAAGAAGAGTGAACACCATCATAACTTCAATGGCGACATCAACACTGAAATTGTCCGCCAATAAGCCGCCGCTAATACGCCCTGCAATACCGCCTAATGAGTTAGCCGCAATGTACGTTCCAATTGCCATCGAGAAAGCGTGCTTGTCGAGCTCTTCTGCCATGTAAGCCACGGCGACCGCAGCAAAAGCTGCGAGCGCGACACCGATCAGTGCTCGACATACCACCAAAAACAGAAATGAGTCACCAAACAGCATCAAAGCGGAAAGGGTAGGAATCGAAAACAGACCAGCCATCATGACTGGCTTTCTTCCCACTGATTCTGACAACACAGCCATTGGAACGAGGCTAAAAGAGAGAGCGAGTGTTGAGGCCGCAAATAACCAGTTCACTTGCGTTTCTGAGATCGTGAAAATTTGAGCAAAAGTGGGCAGCATTGGCTGTAGTAGGTATAAATTTGAAAAAACCAAGAAGGAACCAAGCGCTAGCGAGAGCGTAATGCGTTTGTATTCCGGTGTGCCAAAACTGACCATGAATCCTGCCTAATGTGAGCAAATGGAGAGACTGTGATCAATCTATCAGTTCGTTATAAATTAAAAAAATATATTAAAAATATGGACACCATATATTTTTGATCTAATGGAATCGAAACAACTTAAACATTTTCTGGCGGTCGCTGAACATGGAAATATTACCCATGCGGCGAAAGCCCTGCATATTGCCCAGCCCGCATTAAGCATTTCTATCAAAAAGTTTGAGCAGTCTTTGGGTGTTACCCTATTTCGCCGTGATGATAAAAAAATCAGCTTAACGAAAGAGGGCGAAACGCTACTTGTACATGCCAAGCGGGTGATTCAACAGTTGCACGACGCGCAGCTCGCGATTGATGAGTTGAAAGGTTTAGCGAAAGGCGAAGTAAGGCTCGGAACGCCATCAATGATGGGCAGTTATTTCTTTCCACGAATTGTGATGGCGTTTAAAAGCCAGTTCCCGGAGTTAAAATTGACCTTGGTCGAAGCTGGGACTCAATCGATTCGTCGTATGCTGCTCAATGGTCAACTCGATATCGGTGTGATCAGTTGTGATAACGTGCCTGATGACCTAGAAACTGACCATTTGTTTACTAGCCAAATGGTCGCAGTTGTTTCACCTGAGCATGAGTTAGCCCAGCGACACGCTCTTACTTTTGATGAGTTCTTTGAACACGATTTGGTTATGTTTCAGCATGGCTATTTTCACCGCGAATTTTTGGATCAGGTGAGTGAGGAGCATGGGTTTACCATGAAGTCATCATTCGAGACCAACTTACTGCCTTTGATTTTGAGTATTGTAAAACAAGAGTTTGCGATTACCGCGTTACTGGAATTGGTGACTCAACATGAGTCAGGCGTTGTTGGCGTGCCGTTTGAACCACCAGTGACGCTGGATCTGGCACTTGCTTGGCGCAAGCAGGGGTATTTATCAATAGCAGATCGAACGTTTATCGACTTTATCAAGCGCTACGTTTAAACGCAGCGCAGATTCATCGTCCGAGCACTAGTCGCCTTTGTACATCTTCTCGAAGTTCTTTGGGTTCCAGCCAATCATTACCCGATCACCAATTTTTAAAACTGGCACTGAACGAGCACCAAGCGCATCAAGTTCTTTGCGACCGCGTTGCATCTTAGCATTGCACAAACGATAGTTAATATTTTTCGAATCCAGATAACGTTGAGCATCTTTGCAGTGAGGGCATTTGTCTTTGACGTAAAGGACGACACGTTTCATTGAGTTTCTCTCCATTATCATTGGGAGGCGAAGTTTAACGGCCTTTCACAATAAATGAAAGGCGAAAGCTAAGGTGAAACTGTCCTTTATCTCAGGTATATTGAGCGCCTTTATTTTGTCATAACAGACGTTAACTCTATGCATCCGTCACTTCGATACATTCAAGGCTACCCACAAAACATCGTAGAGCAGGTGAGCTCATTGATAACGAGTGGCAAGTTTGTTCCTTGGTTCGAAAAGCGCTATCCCGATAGGCACCAAATCAAAAGCGAAAGGGCGCTCTATGAATACGCCATGACAATCAAAAATCGCTACATGAAGAAAGCCGCGCCAATCAGTAAAGTCGTCTACGATAAGAAAATTCACGCGGTAAACAACGCGCTTGGTTTGCACAGTGTAATCAGTAGAAACCATGGCGGTAAGCTGAAGTCGAAAAACGAGATTCGCATTGCCAATGTATTTAAAGATGCGCCCGAGCCACTATTAAGGATGCTGGTGGTACATGAGTTGGCACATACTCGTGAGAAAAACCACGACAAGGCGTTCTATCAGTTATGTTGCTACATGGAGCCTGAGTATCACCAACTCGAATTTGATGCTCGTTTGTTTATGATTTATCTCGATTTAAAAGCGAATTTGAATGAAGAACAATAATCACAACGCGAAGCAAGCAAAGCCAAAAACTTCAATGGCGGGTCAGAATAAAGACGCGAATAAAGCCAAGCCGAAGCGTGTTAAAGACAAAGTTGCGCGCAAATCCTCGCAGCCTGCGGGAAAGAGCGAAGTCGAGTTCATAAAAATAGCGAAGAATGGTTTGCATGAGCGTAATGTTCATCGAGGTCGTTACGATTTTAAAAAACTCGTGGAAAGTGAACCACAGTTAAAGCCATTCGTTATCAAAAATCCGAAAGGGGAAGACTCCATAAACTTCTCTGATCCTAATGCTGTTAAAATGCTCAATAAAGCATTGCTTGCTGCGTATTATGGTATCGAGTTCTGGGGCATTCCCGACACCTACCTTTGCCCACCGATTCCGGGCCGCGCTGATTACATTCACCGAGTGGCAGAACTACTTGATAGTGAAGTAAAAGGTCAGTACGCGCACCAAAAAGTGAAAGCGTTGGACATTGGCGTGGGAGCAAACTGTATTTATCCGATTGTTGGTGTAACAAAATACGGTTGGCACTATACGGGCAGCGATGTCGATCCAAAATCCATCCAATCGGCTCAAACGATCGTAGAGCACAATCGTGTTTTGACGGGAAAAATTGCACTAATACAGCAACACAATGATGCCAATATTTATCGAGGTATCATTCAACCGAATGATCGTTATGATGTGACGACATGTAATCCGCCATTCCACCGTTCGGCGGAAGATGCCGCTATGGGCAGCCAGCGTAAAATCGATAATCTAAAAGCAAACCAGCGTAAGAAAGGGCTAAAACCTCAAACCGCACAAGTAAAGACAAGTAAGCCTGCGTTGAATTTTGGCGGTCAAAACGCTGAATTGTGGTGTGAAGGCGGAGAAGCGGCGTTTATCCGAAAAATGGCGAATGAAAGCCAAGCTTTTGCTGCGCAGGTCTTGTGGTTTACAACACTTATATCCAAAAAAGACAACGTTCGCCCGATGCGCAAGCAGCTTGAAAAATTGGGTGTGAAAGCCATTCGTGTGGTTGAAATGAGTCAAGGGCAGAAAGTGAGCCGCTTTGTAGCTTGGTCATACATGGATAAGCAACAGCGCAAAGCATGGATTGAACTAAAGTAACGTTGACTGTTTCACACTGAACAATAAAGTAGGAAGCCCGCTGATATCAGCGGGCTTCTATTTTGGGAGATCTAAAACTTAATGATGGGCTCACAATCTAGTGAACTGAGAGAGACAAAAGTATCTGTTTTGGCATAGTACAAGCCACAGGTTTCACCTCTTATCTGCAACGTATATTGGTCTGGAAGATCCGTATAGCTGCCATCCAACAGTTGATTGTTGTTCCCTTTTACTCGTCCTTTTTCAATCAACAAATGCGGTGAGGATTCAAATACGTTATTTGCGATTCTAGGTGCTGGTGTCCCTTGGATTTCTGCGATCGCGTTTTGAATCTCTATGACTGTTTCCGGAGAGTTCTTTTTACTCAATGCTTCAACGGGTTCTTGTGACATAGCTTGGCATCCTATCAAAGAAATCGAAGTGCCTAAGAAAAGCGCAACCCGAATCAGCATTCGTAAAAAGTTAGTTGATCTCAACATGAATTGCCTCTGTTCGTAGCGGAGAGCGAAGATCGCTTAACTCCGGAGATGAAATGTTACGCGGCATGGCGTTGAAACTTGAAGGGGATACTGGCGGACAGGTTCCTGTTTCCATGTAGTTTAGCGCCGCAGAAAGCATACCTTCAGACGGATCGCCTAACGGTTTTGTTAGGTCGTCATTGACCCAGCAACCTTCCACTCTATTGTTTAAGCCTAGCTCGGTATTGATTTGGCTCTTTGGAGTAGGAATAAAACCATCAGCGAAGTCGCCAAATTTTTTCTCGTTCGCCGACTTGAACTGAATAGTGTAGTACATAGTGCCGCAGTTTTGTTCTGGTGAGAACCCATACGGTTTACCTGTGGTTGTTGAGCCTATTTGGATAACCTCCACATCAATGCCGCGCAAAGCGTTGATTAACAGTTCACTTGAGGAAGCCGTGCCTCCTGAAGTCAGTACATATACGCGCTTTTTGTTCAGTGTCGGAAGCACTTGGTCCGAATATTTCTGTGCTGCCCAGTCTATTGCTAGATTCGTAAAGCGATAGATGTTATCCCCATCCTTAATGGTACGCATCACTTTGTCATTGTGAATCAATTCACTGAAGACTCGGTTCTGACCAGCACCGCTTAGCATGTAGCCTACTTGCGAGGACTGAAGGACTAAGCCACCGCCGTTGTAACGTAAATCAACGACGATCTCGTCAACATTCTCTGCTGAGAGCGTACTGAACGCCTCAATAAGCGGGGCTTGAGCGCTTGGTTCAAAGGAGTTGTATTGCAGATAGCCGATCCGCATACCATTGTGTGTAATCACTTTGGCATTTTTAACTGGAGAGGTCATGACATCAGAGGCGGTAAGCGTCACGGTTTTCTCTAGACCGTCAACACTCTCAAATGTGAAGGTGTAATCTTGATTGATGTCAGGGTTAAAGAGCGTTTTGTTAATAAAATCAATGTCGGACTGACTACCGGTGTTAACCACATCAATATTATTGATTTTCAGAAGCTTATCACCACGAGCAATGCCGCTTCTATCAGCTGGCGAGGCTTCTTCAGTGTAGGAAATACGAACGTCTCGAGGTTGTACGCCACGTAGGAATGCCCAGTTAAAACCAAATCCAGCAACTAAACCGGATTGCGATGATTTCATCTCATCTTCATAAGGGACGGTAAAATGGAAGCGATCTTTTGGTTTACCCGTCGCGGTAGTAGCAGAGGTGACCAGCGTATTGAAGTAATCAGTAACAGTTTTGTAGTTTGCTGGATTATTATCAGGAACCTCGTCATACCATAGATACGTTTCGTTAGTAAAAGCTCTTAAAAAGAGTTTTTCGTGTAATGCAGAGCCCAATTTATCTGGATAGGCGGCATAGTTGTCATATGGGTCCAGTCCGACGCGGGGCGTTTCACATTGGTTGATAAACGTTTTCGACGGTTGGCTAAAATCACCGGCTTTCCATGTTGGACCGTTTGCACTGCTAGTGGACGGAGTAGGTGATGAACCATCACCGCCGCCACCGCCACAGCCTTGTAATAATGCGAGAGTGACTGCCGTTGCTAAAGAATACTTAAATTTCACTTTTCTATGTCCTTATAAATAATAGAATTATAATTATGTGTTTTGCTTTTGTTTTTATTAGCCAGGTGAATGTATTAATTTAATTTGTTCGTCTGCAAATTTATAGTTAAATAGTGTGAGGTAAATAACGTAAAAAAGTTGTCTTTTATACTTAAGCTAAATTAGTCATTACTTAAGTTTTCTGTCTATTTCAAAAGAGCTAACAAGACAATTAATAAGTGTGAAATTAAGACAAGTTCTTAGTTGACTAAGCGATGCTTGCTAAATAAAAATCAGAATTAGATTCAGGAAACGCTTTGAATCAATAGTTTGGTAGGGATATATGATGTTATCTGGGGTTTGTTTGATTTATTTGTCTGATGCTTTAACTTAATTTAGTGAGTTGAGCGACGTGCTTTAATAGGCTTCCGTCAATGTTAGGTAAATCATCAGCGAAAAATATCTGAGCACCGGGAGTGCAGCGCATTAATATATTTATTAGTTCACCTTCATTGTTGGAAGTGTTAACTGCGTTAAGTTTCGCTAATTTATTACAAAGCTCGTCCTCTATTTGCACTTTCTGCTCTTCGGTGAGCCTAATGCGACCTATACATACGCCTGGGTTGATATCATGAGAAAGCGAATCTTGTTGAAATCGCTCTTTGAATAAGGTGTCTAATGCCGTACCTTCTTCCATAATAAATCGACGACCAGAACGGTAAAACAAGCCGTCTCCGAAGTTTTCGACATATCCTAGAATTTCCGCGATACGCAAATAGAATCGTAAGCTTGTATCAGAAAGTCCGTAAGTTTGGGCTATCTCTTGCGGTTTAATATCACGAGAAGTCAGCATATAAATAAAATCAAGTAAGTAAGGATGCTCAACGAAAAGGGCGCTCTCTTCATCTGTTAGCATTTGCTCGTTTTGGTGCTGAAGCTCGTTGGCTAAGGTTGCGAGTTCGATGAGATCGGTATTCAGGTAGTTCAGATAAATAAGTACTTTATCCAAACCTAAAGCTGGATTATGTAGGTGGCGTTTAATACTAGATAAAGGGATGCCACTTTTCTCTGACAAGGAATTGTAGCAAAGCCCTTCTTCTTTAATCTTTTGTCGTAGCGCTGCGAGTAAAAACTTTGGTCCAACATTCATCCTTGAATATCACCTTATTCGTTATTCCGTTTACTGGCTGATATTTTGCCTTTCAAGCAGCAGGTTTCGAATCGCTGTGCCCGCTTCTAGAATGTGTTTTTTCAGCAGGTACTTGGCGCCTTCGATATCGCGATTTTGGCACATTTCAAACAAGTTTAAGTGCTCTTCTTCTGCCTTTTTAATGCCTGTAGTAAACAATAGCTGCATGCGTATGTATCGGTCACACTTTGTGTTCAGGTTGTAAATGACGTCCATAGTTTCAGGCATGTTGGCTGGCGCATATAGGGCTTTGTGGAACTCGTAGTTGTAGTTGCTCCATTCTTCTACTTCGGCGCCACTGTTCACTACTGACTCGAAACGTTCGCGAACTTCGCGCGCGCGTTCAAGGTCAGCGTCTGTCATATTTTGAATCGCACGCTCTAAAATGTGGCATTCCACGACAGCGCGCAGTTCAAATAGCTCATTGATTTTCTCTGGAGATAGCTCAGTGACCGTCGCACCTTTGTGAGGTTCAAAGCTAACGAGTCCTTGTGCTTCCAATTGAACTAACGCTTCACGCACAGGAATTCGGCTAACATTAAACTCTTTTGCTAACGCATCTTGACGTAAAGGTTGACCAGTTTTTAACTCGCCCTTCAAGATCTGAGTTCGAATTGCTTCCTCAACGAGCTGAGTACGCGTTTTAAAAACAGGTTTCTGTGACATTGAAGTCTCCCGTGAAATTAATATTGTATCCAATCCATTTTACTTTAGTAGTTTATTGTTTTTCTGGCACAAACCAACTAGGAAAGAAGGTTTTGAGAAGTAGAGTGAAATAAAAGGCATCAGTTGATGCCTTTTTGAGCCATTTGGTGATCTTATTGGGAGACTCTGCCATTTATGGCGCGTTGAATACCCAGTGGGTTCGACGCTTTTAATGAATCCGGCAATAAAGATTCTGGTAAAGCTTGATAAGCGACGGGACGCAACCAACGATGAATAGCCTCTGCCCCGACAGATGTTGAGGCAGAATTGGTTGAAGCCGGATATGGTCCACCATGAACCATAGCGTAACCAACCTCGACGCCAGTTGGCCAACCGTTGAATACAAGGCGTCCGGCGATTTCTTCCAAACTTGGAAGCAGTTGCTTCGCTTGTTCTTCGTCTTCAGCGGTAGCGTGAAGGGTTGCGGTGAGCGATCCAGTCAGTGAATCACTCAGTTTCAACATGTCATCGAAATCTTCACAGATTACGATTAACGATTGAGGACCAAATATTTCTTCCTCCCATTGCGGGTTTTCACGCCAGTTTTTACTGTCCGTCACGAACAGTGCTGGTGAGACATTGGTCGCTTCTGCTTGTTCAGAACGAGTGACGTTAATGCCTGTTTCGGAAGCTCGCTTATCCACTTCGGATTCATACGTTTCTCGGATTCCTTGCGTTAGCAAAGTGGCCGTTGATTGTTGTCGAATTAACCCTTGAGCGATTTCGATAAAGGCTTGCGTTTCTGGGCTATTCAAGACAAATACAACGCCTGGTTTTGTACAAAATTGTCCACAGCCCAAAGTCATAGAAGCCACAAACTCTTCAGCCAATGAGGCGTTTGCTCGTATGGCTGAAGGGAGAATAAATGTTGGGTTAATCGCCCCTAGTTCACCATAGAAGGGGATTGGCTCTGGTCTTTGCTGAGCTAGATTGAACAGCGCACGGCCACCACCGACGGAGCCTGTAAACCCAACCCCTTTAATTTTTGGATGGGTAACGAGTGCTTGGCCAAGTGCGCGTTTGTTGCCTTGCAATAGCGTGAAGATGGCTTGCGGTAAGCACTCTTTCTCCAGTGCAGCCTCAATACACTCTGCAACAAGTTGACTGGTGCCAGGGTGGGCGGTATGGCCTTTTACAATCACAGGACAGCCAGCTGCCAGTGCCGAAGCCGTATCACCACCTGCCGTAGAAAATGCGAGCGGAAAATTAGACGCACCAAACACGGCGACAGGGCCAATTGCGATTTGTTGACGGCGAATATCTGGTTTTGGCAGTGGTTGACGGTTTGGGTTTGGCGTATCGAAAATTGCTTGATGGTGATTACCCGATCTCACAACCTCGGCAAATAGTCTTAATTGGCTCGCTGTACGTCCTATTTCACCGCTTAAACGTGCTTCGGGAAGGGCAGTTTCCAAATGAGCACGAGCAACGATTTCTTCACTCTTCACTTCCAATTCAGAGGCGATAGAGCAAAGTAAGCTCGCTCGCTTTGCATTGCTTAGTTGGCGAAACTCACGCGCAACGCTTTGGGCGGCTGAGGCGGCTTGATTAACTTCTTGCTCTCCATGTACCGGAAACGCTATAGGTAGAGGCTCACCAGTAAAGGCGTTGACTGCGTAAAAAGTGGTTGGTTCTTGTGGGTTCATCATTCTTCCTTACTATCCTTGTTACTTCACTTCAAATCCGTACGCATATGGGTCTTCATCGTCTACCCATATCGTGTTGTGACCGTATACTTGTGCCCATCCTTCAATGCTTGGCAAAATAGCGGCTTTGCCATTCACTTCGGTAATGCCTTCTATACGTCCTTGAAATAGGCTGCCGATGATACTTTCGTGAACAAAGTCTTCTCCTTGATTGAGTTTGCCTCTTGCATGCCATTGCGCCATGCGCGCACTTGTTCCCGTACCACATGGCGAGCGATCCAACGCTTTGTCGCCGTAAAACACAGCATTTCGAGCGGTAGCGTTTTCTTGAGTGGGCTCTCCGGTCCATAGCACGTGAGAAACACCGCACACTGTTGGATCTTCTGGATGTACGCACTCAACCGCTCGAGATACCGCTTCGCGAACTTTTGGAGAAAGCATCAAAATTTCATCTGGAGAGTAGTATTCAAGTCCGGCGTAGTTTTCTTGAGGATCGACGATTACGTAATAGTTTCCGCCATAAGCAACATCGACAGTGAGCTCACCTAAGCCCTCTATGTTCACGGTTACGTCTTGGTGGGCAAGGTAAGCTGGTACGTTAAATATCTTCACCGACGTGACCTTGTCACCTTTTGTTTGGTAGTGCACTTCGATTTGTCCTGCTGGGACATCAAGTATCAAACGGCCTTCTTTTTTGGGAGTGATAAGGCGATTCTCGATAGCGGTAGTGACGGTTCCAATGGTGCCGTGGCCACACATTGGTAAGCAGCCACTGGTTTCAATAAACAGAATTGAAGCGTCTGCGTTATCGCTGCAAGGAGGCAAGACAACTGACCCCGACATCATTGAGTGTCCGCGAGGCTCAAACATGAGTGCCTGACGAATCCAATCATAATGCTCAAGAAAGTATTGGCGCTTTTCGCTCATGGTATTGCCTTCGAGTGGAGGCACACCGCCTGCGACCAGCCTAACTGGGTTGCCGCAGGTGTGGGCATCAATACAGAAAAAAGTTCCTTGTCTCATTTTTCGCTCCTTGCTGAAAAAATGGTTGAATTAAACAATGGTAATGTTAACGTAATGTAAAATATATTGTATACAATCTACGTTTTCAAGTGTGACTCGGAGCATATTTATGTTGGTCAAGGATGAAACCAAAAAGGAAAGGATCGCCGTGATAGGTGCGGGGATTATCGGCTTATCAATTGGATTGAAGTTGCAGCAGCAAGGTTATCAAGTCACGATTTTTGATCCCAATGGCGTGGGGAATGGATGCTCTAAGGGAAATGCAGGCCATATCGCGACTGAGCAAATCTTCCCTCTTGCAACGCCAGCGCTGCTTTCACAATTACCTAAAATGCTGCTAGATCCCAAAAGTCCGGTTTCGATCCGTTGGCAAGATATTCCAAGCACTATCGGGTGGATGATTCGTTTTCTATTACAAACAAAGCCATCAGCCGCGGAGCAGGCAAAAAACGCGATTAAAACTCTTAACGAGCGGTCAGTGGCGAGTTGGCGTGGCGTGCTTGATTCAATCGGAAAAGCGCATCTAATAAAAATGAATGGTTCATTGCTCACTTTTGAAAACGAGAAACTGTTTAAAGACTACCAAAGTACGCTTAACTCACTGGCTAAAAACGGTGTGGCGTATCAAGTTTGGACACAAGAGGCGATTCGAGAGCGGATACCTGATCTCAGCCATAAGGTTCGTGTCGGCGTCTTTTTTCCCGATACAGGTCATACGCTAGACCCTTATCAGCTCTGTGTTGAGCTAAGTGAAGCTTTTGAAGTTCTTGGCGGTAAGGTTTTACAAAACGGTGTATCTGCGTTGGCGAAAAATGGCGAGGTGCTGGTTGAGTCTCAAACGTATTCATTTGACCGAATCATTGTTGCCGCTGGTGTACATTCTAAGCCTTTGATACGGCAACTAACCGGAGTCAAAGTGCCTATTCAAGCCGAGCGTGGTTATCACCTAATGGTGGATGACAAGCGTGATGTATTGCCATTTCCTATTAGCTCTGCCGATAGAAAGTTCATCATGACTCCGATGTCTGGCGGGCTACGCTTGGCAGGCACTGTTGAGTATGCCGATGTAGAGTCACCACCTAATATGAAACGTTCAGCAATGCTTTTTCAGTTAGGTGATGAGATGTTTGAATCGGAGTTAAATCCACTCAAGCAAGGAGAAAAGTGGATGGGTAATCGGCCTTCAACAGTCGACTCGTTACCGGTTATTGATAGCATTTGGGATGGAAATGTATTACTGGCATTTGGCCACCAACACCTTGGATTAACTCAAGCGGCGATTACGGCAGATCTCCTTTTAGAGCTTATCGAAGGAAAGCCGACATCGATTGATCTTTCACCTTTTTCATTACAACGATTCGCCTGAAAAAATTTAATATTAAATATTGTATAAAATATATTAAATGCTAATGTTAACTTAATTTTAACAAAAACTGGTGTCCAACAGCCGTACTCGGATGCCTCCAGAAAAACAACCAAAAGGAGTAATACATGTCACGAATGACCAAAGCACCATTGGCACTGTTGATTTCAGGAATGCTGTTGGGGACTTCTGCTTATGCTGAAGACAAATTGACGGTCGTATCTTGGGGTGGTGCATTCACCAAGAGCCAAGTGGAGGCATATCACAAGCCTTTCATTAAAAAAACAGGTGTTGAGATCGTATCCGAGGATTTCAGTGGCGGATTAGCCGAAATTAAAGCGCAGGTGGAAGCGAACAACGTGCGCTGGGATTTGGTGTCTCTCGACAAGCCGGACATTGTTCGTGGTTGTGCCGAAGGGTTATTAGAACCAGTGAACCCAAGTATTTTGCCTCCGGGCGCAGATGGAACACCAGCACAAGAGGATTTTATTGATGGTGCGATTCACGAATGCGCAATCAATACCATCGTAGTGTCCACTGTATTAGCGGTGAACGAAGACGCGTTTAAAGGTAAGGCTTTGCCTAGCAAGTTGAACGATCTCTTTGACCTAAAAACTTTTCCAGGTCGACGTGCATTGCAAAAACAGCCTCAGGGTAATCTTGAGTGGGCACTATTGGCTGATGGTGTAAAGCCAGAAGAGGTCTACAGCCTGCTCGAAACCGAAGCGGGGCGTGAGCGTGCTTTTGCTAAGTTGGATACGATCAAATCAGAAGTGCTGTGGTGGACAACAGGTGCCCAGCCACCTCAAATGCTTGCAGACAAAGAAGTGGTGATCGCCTCGGCGTTTAACGGCCGAATCCACAATGCCCGTAAAGATGAAGGTCAACCATTTCGGATTATATGGGACCGTCAAATGGGTTACATGAATGGATGGGCGATACCTAAAGGGAGTGAGAACACAAAGCTTGCATTGGACTTCATTGCTTTTTCTTCAGGAACAAAACCATTAGCTGATCAAGCTAAGTACGTTGCCTATGGGCCTACGCGTAAGTCGTCTTCGGCGGAGGTGAACCCAGACATTTTAGCGAACCTTCCTACCGCACCTCAAAACTTCCAAACCGCCTTCCTGATTAACGATGAATGGTGGTCAGACTACGCGGATGAACTAAATGAAGAGTTCAATACCTGGCTGCTTAACTAGGCGTTAATTTGTGTATGGGGTCGAGTTTTCATCCATAAGCGAGGTTCCGTACTTTTCCTCAACTGTATTTATGTTTTCGGAGAAATGATGAAAGTCATCGAAGCACAGCAAGTCGCGCAATGTTTAACAATGAAGTCTCTTATTGAAACGATGCGTGAAATGTACTCGCGGCCAGCAACAATACCTCAACGCCGAGTCATGCCCTTAGAAGAGGGAGAATACGAGGCGTTTGCGCTACTTCCAGCTTGGAACCAGGAGTTGATTGCGGTGAAAGCCTTTACGTATTTCCCGCATAACCCTGAGCACGGCAAAGATACGCTTGCATCTAAACTGCTTGTTTTTAGACGAAATGATGGTGAGCCGCTCGCACTCGTAGACGGTAAAGTTTTAACGTTTTGGCGCACCGCCGCAGCTTCTGCGTTGGCAGCGGACTACTTAGCGTGCCCCGATGCTGATCGTTTGTTGATCTGCGGAACGGGCAATCTTGCGCCTTATTTTGCTTGGGCATACGCTGCGGTTCGCCCGCTTAAGCAGGTTTACATTTGGGGGCGCAACTCAGACAAAGCCGAGGCGACGGTAGATGCCATTGTGTCATCTTCAGAGTATCAGTCGCTTCCTGATGAGCGTCGGTTTCGCGTTTCAGTCGTAGAAAATGTGGACCACATTATCAAACACGTTGATATCATCAGCTGTATTACCGCATCAGCAGAGCCTTTGTTTAATGGCGCAGACGTGCAGCCGGGCACCCATATTGATTTGGTCGGTAATCATGACTTGGATAAGCGTGAATGCGACTCCGAAGCAGTGCAACGAGCACAGGTGTATGTTGATAGCCGTATTAATGTATTAGCCGAAGCGGGCGATCTTCTCATTCCAATTCAAGAGGGCGTGTTCACGTCAGACGATATCAAAGGGGAATTACCGCAGCTTTGCGCCCAACAAATCTCAGGACGTCAAAACGATGAGGTCATTACTTTATACAAATCAGTTGGCAGTGCTTTGGCTGATTTGGCCGCTGTAAAGGCGGTGTTGTTAGAAAATGGCATAGATAGCCATGCCTGAGCATTTTTGCTCGTTCATTTAAATTGCATACAATATACATATAAGGAAAGTAGTTCATGAAAATTGATTGGAAAGGTGTTTATCCGGCGGTCAGTACGCAATTTCGTCAAGATCAGTCAATCGACTTAGACGCAACGCAAACTGTTATAGATAACCAAATTAAAGATGGTGTGAATGGCATTATCTGCTTGGGTACTGTCGGTGAGAACTGTGCGTTGTACCCGGAGGAGAAACGCCAGGTCTTGCAAGCGGCAAAAGAAGTCGTAAATGGCCGTGTGCCTTTGATTGCTGGTACAGCAGAGTCTATTACCACAGCAGCTGTTGATTACATGCAGGATGCGTACAAAATTGGTATCGATGGTTGTATGGTGATGCCTGCCATGGTTTACCGCACGTCTGAGAGCGAAACGTTCGAATATTACCGCACGCTAGCAAAAGCAACGCCAGAAATGCCAATCATGATTTATAACAACCCGGTTGCTTATGGTGTCGATGTAAACCTCGATATCATGGCGAAACTGGCTGAGTTTGAAAGTATTGTAGCTATCAAAGAGTCGACCACTGATACTCGTCGTATCACCGAGCTTTACAATAAATTTGATGACCGCTTTACCGTGTTCAGTGGTGTTGATGACATCGCTCTTGAATCATTGATGCTAGGTGCGACCGGCTGGATTTCTGGTTTAACCAACGCATTCCCAGAAGAGTCCGTTGCGATTTATAAACTGGCAAGCCAAGGTCGTTATGCTGAAGCGTTAGAGATCTACCGTTGGTTCTTACCCCTACTGCGTTTAGACACCATTCCTACGCTGGTTCAGTGCATAAAATTGGCCGAGCAAGTCTGCGGACGTGGCTCTGAACAAGTTCGTGCGCCACGCCAACTCTTACAAGGTGAAGAGCGTCAACAAGTCATTCAAATGGTTGAACATGCGTTAGAAACCCGCTTAGACCTATCCAAATACAATCTGTAATTGTGCTGTTTAGTAGAGCGTTAACTGACGCTCTACTCATTCGTAATATTCAAAAAATGAGAAGAGGGAAGTCATGAGCACGGAAAACAAGGACTATGTCAGCTTTCAACACGTTAAGAAAACCTACGATGGCACGAATTTGGTGGTGAAAGACTTCAACTTAGATATTGCTCCTGGAGAGTTCGTTACTATGTTGGGGCCGTCAGGATCGGGCAAGACCACTTGCTTGATGATGCTAGCAGGCTTTGAAACTGCGACCGGTGGAGACATTTATATTGATGGCGTTCCTGTCAATCATCTCGCGCCGCACAAGCGCGATATTGGTATGGTGTTTCAAAACTATGCGTTGTTCCCACATATGACCATTGCTGAGAATCTTGCGTTTCCTTTAAAGGTGCGAAAACTCGACAGTGACACGATTCAAAGCAAAGTTCAGAGTGTATTAGAAATGGTCGAGCTTGAGCATGTTGCGACTCGATACTCAAAGCAGTTATCAGGTGGTCAACAACAGCGTGTCGCGTTAGCGCGAGCATTAGTGTTTGAGCCTAAACTCGTGTTGATGGATGAACCACTAGGCGCATTAGATAAGCAGCTGCGCGAGCAAATGCAGATGGAAATTAAACATTTGCATGAAAAGCTTGGCATTACCATTTTGTATGTGACGCACGATCAAGACGAAGCTCTCACTATGTCCGACCGTATTGCGGTTTTTAATCACGGCGAAGTGCAACAACTCGCGACACCAACCGAGCTTTATGAATCTCCGAGTAATACGTTTGTTGCGCAGTTTATCGGAGAAAACAACCAACTCTCAGGTTTAGTCAAAGAGTGGAACGGAAAGTATTGCCAAGTGCTCGTTGGGAAAGAGTTATTTACTGCGAAACCTGTCAGAGTCTCTGAGCAAGGGCAGAGAACAACACTTTCCATTCGACCAGAAAAGATTGTTATTCAACCAGAGAAAGCGTCTTGTGAGAACCAAGTCTCGGGCGTCCTACGAGAATTGATTTATCACGGTGATCATTATCGTCTGGTCGTCGAAGTAGAGAGCGTTGGTCACTTCATCGTTAAAGTACCTAACGATAATCGTAAACACTTGCAGTTAACGCCTGGCTCAATTTGTCGTATTGGTTGGCAAAGTGACGATTGCCATGCTCTTGATGGGACACAAACTCAAAGTAGCGAGGTAGCAGCATGAGTCGAGAGCTAACCGCATTAGATTCTGTATTGGAAATCGAACGCCAAGTTCATCAGCAAGAAACCAATTTGAAAGCGCAGTTGCAAAAGGCCGAGCGCCGAAAAAAGCTTCGCTCCATTATGCTCACAACTCCATTGGTGTGTTTTGTTCTGCTTACGTTTGCTTTTCCTATCCTCGACATGCTTTATCGAAGCGTGGATAACCGAGAAATATCCCTGTCACTACCACAAACTATTCAAGCCTTAGAAAGTTGGGATTATCAAGGTCAGCCTCATCAAGAAGTCATTGAGGCATTCTCTGTTGAAGTACTTGCGCTTTATCAAAGCAAAGAGCTGCCGAAAATAGCCAACCGGATGAATATTGAAGAGTCTGGTATGCGTAGTTTACTCATGAAAACCGGCAGAAAGTTGTCTCGTTTGACGTCGCTGCCGAGCTCGGTGACACAGTTGGCTAAGCTGGATAAGCGATGGACTAATCCTAAATATTGGGCGGCGTTTAAGAATCTTAGTGGCGCATTAACATTCAGTCATTATCTTGCAGCGCTAGACTTGCAAGTGAATGAGTTTGGAGACATTGAGCCCCAACCAGAAAAACGCCAAATATACGTCGACCTTTTCTTTAAAACTTTTTGGATGTCTATCTCAATCACCTTAATTTGTTTGGTGATGGCGTACCCCGTTGCTTACCTGCTTGCCAATTTACCTGATAAGCGCGCGAACTTACTTTTAATTATCGTGCTGCTGCCATTTTGGACATCATTATTAGTCAGAACCACGTCTTGGATTGTTCTGCTGCAAAACCAAGGGGTCATTAATGATCTCCTTATTTGGTCGGGTTTTACTTCTGAGCGAATTCAGATGATTCACAATACCTTCGGAACGGTGGTGTCTATGGTGCACATTCTGTTGCCTTTTATGATCCTGCCTCTGTATAGCGTAATGAAAGGAATTAGCCCAACTTATTTCCGTGCCGCTCGTTCTCTAGGCGCGACGCCTTTCATTGCGTTCATCAAAGTTTATATGCCGCTTACGCTACCGGGGATAGGTGCGGGGGCCTTGCTCACTTTCATTCTTTCTATTGGCTTCTACATTACGCCCGCTTTGGTTGGTGGAAGAAGCGGACAGATGATCTCCAATATGATTGCCTATCATATGCAGACATCACTGAACTGGGGGATGGCTGGCGCATTGGGTGGACTGCTTTTGTTCGTTGTACTGGTTCTGTTTTATATGTTCAACCGTGTAGTTGGCATTAACAACCTTAAGGTAGGGGGATAACTATGGCATTACCAAACTATGCATCAAAAGTAGAGCGAGTTGCTTACGCAGGTTACTTAGCTTTTTGTGGGGTGGTGCTGTTCTTTTTAATCGCTCCAATTCTGACCATCATCCCGTTATCGTTTAATGCAACGCCTTACTTTACTTTTACCGAGGGGATGTTAAACCTTAATTCGGAAGCGTATTCTACTCGCTGGTATCAAGAAATGTTTACTAGTGATCAGTGGCTGTTGGCGCTGAAAAACAGCACGTTCATTGCTTTTATGGCGACACTCGTTGCAACAGGGCTAGGAACTCTGGCGGCGTTGGGTTTAGCCAGTAGTAATTTGCCTTTTCGCAATACGATTATGGCGCTGTTGATCTCACCCATGATCGTACCAGTCATTATCTCTGCTGCTGCGATGTACTTTTTCTACACACGCCTTGGCTTATCACAAACTTATTTAGGCGTCATTTTGGCACACGCTGCGTTAGGTACGCCTTTTGTCGTCATTACCGTTACTGCGACGTTAAGCGGCTTTGACCATAGCTTGGTAAAAGCGGCGGCTAGCTTAGGAGCAAACCCTGTTTATACTTTCAGACACATTACCTTTCCTCTGATTCGTCCGGGGATGATATCTGGCGGCTTGTTTGCTTTTGGCACCTCGTTCGACGAGGTTGTGGTGGCGTTATTCCTGACTGGGGCAGAACAAAAAACCGTTCCGAGGCAGATGTGGTCAGGAATTCGAGAGCAAATTAGTCCGACCATATTGGCGGTCGCTACGTTGTTGGTTTTTATGTCGGTGTGTTTGCTCGTGATATTAGAAGTTTTACGTAGGCGTAATGTACGCATTAGAGGCATTCAAGAATGACCAGACTTTTTCTTTGTTGGTCACTTTGCACTTTTGTTTAGGGGCACCTCAATTTTTGATCAAATGCGCCTCATTGTAGGCGCTTGTCTTTTGTGTTTATCATCAGCGATGACTGACATGTCACTCTTGTAGATTAATGCCAGCCTGCTCGAAACGTGCCAAAGGCGACTTGTTTGATCGCTGATACCAACTAGCTGGCATGTTTGGTTTAAGTCGGGCTTTCTCTTCCTTGCTAATCACAACATAGTGCAAAAACGCATTAAGTGTGGTTACCATCACGTCAAACGTCATTTCCCCATCTTTGCTGATGGATTTCACTAACCCAACGACGGTTTCCTCAGAGACTAACGGTTCAACCACCGCCTTTTTTCGCTCTTTTGTTGATGTTGAAGCGGGCAGTCTTGCACGTGCCGTCTCCCAGCAAACTTTGTTGGTTTTACTGACAAGGTTGTGCTTGTAGCAGTAGTAACTGAATAAAAAGCGTGGCAGGTTTTGCCAGCGTTCGGCTTGGACTTCTAACCAAAGGTGTTGTAGCTCAATATCAGCGTCGGTCATAGGAGTTGTTTAGCAAAAAGAAAAGAAACCATTTTATCGCTTTTGTGAGGAGCAATAAAAGATATTTGAATGGAAAGATAAACAACTAGTTGATCAATATTATTAAAGCAAATCGATTTCTGGCAAGCTCGTGCAACGGCAACTCGAGTACCAAAAACTGATACCGCCACATCTGTTTGTTAACAAAATGTTTCTTCTTATCTTGCGAGTAGATTATATGGAGATGCTCTTGCAGTAATAAGGGCAGTGGCGATGCAAAAGACGTAATGCATTTAAGGAAAACTCAATATAGAAGAAATTAGATGGAACTGAAGATTTTGAGTGTCGCGATTGCGACAACATTAACCAGTACTGGCGTATTTGCGTTAAGCGAGCCAGTTTCTCAAGTTACAGAGCAACATGCACATTCGGCTCATACACACGGTGTTGAATCCAATCGAGTTGAATACCAACCAACCGCAACTCTCCCTATTCAGCCCTCCAAGGCAACTCGAGTACAGTCACTTGAAAGCCTTGATGAGTCGAGCACTGCTTGTGATTTGGAAGCATTGGTTACCGAAAGCAGTAACCAATTGATCGGCGAAATTTTAAGTCAGGGCGCGACGTGTGTGAACCAGCTATTCTCTGCTGAAAGTCGGATTCAAGAGTCGGTATTTAGCTCCGATCATATGTACAACATTGCGAAGCGTACTACGACATTGGCGAAGGGGTATACAGGTGGCGGGAGCGATGAACTAGAAACGTTGTTCTTATACTTACGCGCAGGTTATTACGCCGAGTTTTACAATGACAACATCTCATTTATTGAATGGGTCACCCCAGCGGTGAAAGAATCCGTGGATGCGTTTGTTAACAACGCAAATTTCTACGAGAACAGCGACCGTCACGGCAAAGTGCTTAGTGAAGTCATCATCACTATGGATAGTGCGGGCTTGCAGCACGCGTACTTACCGCAAGTGACCCAGTGGCTTACTCGTTGGAATGATCAATACGCCCAGCACTGGTATATGCGCAATGCGGTTAACGGTGTTTTTACTATTTTGTTTGGTGGGCAGTGGAACGAGCAATTTGTGCAAATAATTGGCAACCAAACGGACCTTGCCAAAGCTTTAGGCGATTTCGCTCTAAGGGCGTCATCAATCGGTGCTGAAGATGAGTTTATGGCCGCGAATGCGGGGCGAGAGCTCGGGCGTTTGACCAAGTATGCGGGTAACGCGAGTTCTGTGGTGAAGAGTCAGCTGAGTCGAATCTTTGAACAGTATGAAATGTATGGTCGGGGTGACGCGGTTTGGCTTGCGGCGGCGGACACCGCCTCATATTACGCAGATTGTAGTGCGTTCGGAATTTGTAATTTCGAAACTGAGCTAAAAGGCTTGGTGCTATCGCAAACTTATACTTGTAGCCCGACAATCCGAATTTTGTCTCAGAATATGACGCAAGAGCAACACGCGGCCGCATGTTCTAAAATGGGCTACGAAGAGGGTTACTTTCATCAGTCTTTAGAAACTGGTGAACAACCAGTAAAAGATGACCACAACACTCAGCTCCAAGTCAATATCTTCGATTCAAGCACTGATTATGGTAAGTACGCAGGGCCAATTTTCGATATTAGTACTGACAATGGCGGTATGTACTTGGAGGGCGACCCTTCCCAGCCGGGGAATATTCCCAACTTTATTGCTTATGAAGCCTCTTATGCGAACGCGGATCACTTTGTCTGGAACCTAGAGCACGAATACGTGCATTACTTAGATGGTCGATTTGATCTCTATGGAGGGTTTAGTCATCCAACTGAAAAAATAGTGTGGTGGAGTGAAGGCATTGCAGAGTATGTCGCTCAAGAAAATGACAACCAAGCAGCACTTGAGACGATTTTAGACGGCTCGACATATACCTTAAGTGAGATTTTCGAGACTACTTATGATGGGTTTGATGTCGATCGAATTTATCGTTGGGGGTACTTAGCTGTACGTTTTATGTTTGAAAATCATAAAGATGACGTAAACCAAATGCTGGTGGAAACACGCCAAGGGAATTGGAGCAATTACAAAGCAACGATCACCCAATGGGCGAATTTATATCAAAGTGAGTTTGAGAAGTGGCAGCAAGCCCTTGTCTCAAATGGTGCACCTAATGCAGTCATAACCGCAAACAACAAGGGGAAAGTCGGTGAAAGCATTACATTTAGCAGTGAAAACAGTACAGACCCAAACGGGAAGATCGTCAGCGTCTTATGGGACTTCGGTGATGGCTCGACAAGTACACAAACCAAGCCGACGCACCAATATGGGAGTGAAGGGGAGTATTCGGTCAGTCTAAGTGTGACAGACAGTGAAGGCTTGACGGCAACCGCCACTCATACTGTTGTTATCTCAACGTTGGGCGGTAATGACACATTGCCACAAGACTGCGCGGTGCAAAGTAAAGTAAGCGGTGGGCGCCTAACAGCAGGAGAGCCCGTTTGCTTGGCAAATCAACAAACCATTTGGCTAAGCGTGCCAGCGGTGAATGAGAGCTCAAATCTGGCGATAACGACGGGGAATGGTACGGGCAACCTAAAGCTTGAATACAGTAACTCTGGTTGGCCGGATGATACTAATCGTCACGGGTGGTCAGATAATATTGGTAATGGAGAGTGTATTACGTTGTCAAATCAGAGTAACTACTGGGGCTACGTTAAAGTCTCTGGTGACTTTGAGAATGCCGCCATCGTCGTTGATTTTGATGCTCAGAAGTGTCGTCAGTAGGGCATTTTAACTGCATCATTTTAATTTAATTGATCGCCTCGCTAACATTGCGGGGCGTTTTTGTTTTTCACGCCGTTATCTCTATAAAAAAAACCAGCCCGAAGGCTGGCAAACAAGGAGTTTGAGATGAAAATGAAAACGTTATAAAGCTTGCTGATATCCTATTTCTCAATAAGTTGGGTTGTGCGTTGAAGCCAGTTTTTATCTTGCGTATCAAGAAAAGGGCTAAGTGCTTGATAGACTCGTGAATGGTAATGATTGAGCCAGTCTAGCTCTGCTTGATCTAGCATTGATAAATCAAGGGCGTTGGTCGCAATTGGAGCAAGAGTGATGGTCTCAAAACCGTAGAACGTGCCGAACTCATTTTGTTCTACTTCTACAACTTTAAGAATGTTCTCTATTCTTACCCCGTACTCACCTTCGCGATAAACGCCTGGTTCATTAGTAATGACCATACCCGGTTTTAGCTCAACCTCATGGTGGCTTTGCGAGAAATTTTGTGGGCCTTCGTGAACATTCAAGCAAATGCCCACGCCGTGTCCAGTGCCGCACTTGTAATCAATACCATGTTGCCATAAGACGCCACGCGCCATGATATCAAGATTGGCACCCGTAGAGCCTTTCATGAATCGAGTCTGAGTCAGTCGGATGACCGCTTTGAGCACCAAGGTATAATCTTTGCGCTGCTTAATGGTCGGTGACCCGAAGTGGAAAGTACGGGTGATGTCTGTTGTCCCGCCAAGGTATTGGCCACCAGAATCGACGAGAAAGAAGTTGCTTTCATTGACTGCCGCATTGCTTTCTTCATCGGCGGCATAATGCATTTTTGCCCCGTGAGCTGCGAAGCCTGCGATAGTGCGGAAACTGTCACTCACATAATGTCGGGTTTGACGGCGATAGTGATTCAGTTGTGCATCAGCAGACAATTCTGTAACGAGTCCGCTTGGAACTTGCTCTTCGAGCCAGTTCATAAACCTTACGATTGCCACACCATCATCTGTTAATGCCTGTTCTAGGCTAGTTAGCTCGGTCGCATTTTTTATGGCCTTCATTGCCGTTACAGGGCAAGCCATTGGCTTTAGATTCACATTCCCTTCAATCGAACTCACCAATAAGCTGTCTGTGTGGGTCGGGTTAAAAGCGAGCGATAATCCCTCACATTGCTGATTCAAATACTGACTTACGTAGTTGTAATGGCGAATGTGTACACTCTGCTCGGTCAGCGCTCTTTCAACGTCTTGAGGCAGTTTGGCTTTATCAATAAACAGTGTCGCAAGTGATTGCTCTACGACTAGATAGGCTTCAGAAACTGGGCAGTAATTCGTATCACCACCTCGAATATTCATTGTCCACATGACATCATCTAGCGTTGACACTAATAAGCTATCTACTTGGTTCTCGGTTAACAAAGAACGGATTCTCGCTAACTTATTTTCTGTGTCGACGCCAGCAAAAGCGGTGGGGTGCTCGAATACGGGTGCACTTGGGCGAGGTGGTCTTTCAAGCCAAATCGGTGTGAGCAAATCTAGGTCGAGAATGATCTTAATGTTTTTCGCTTCAAAGGCTTGTTTGAGGCCTTGATAAAAAGCGTAACTGATGGCGCGCCCGTCAACCGCGACAATACTGTTTTCTGGGAGCGTGGTAGCCAGCCATTTGGCAATTGTCGGCGTTTCTGGTTGTTTGGCTTTAAACAGTTCAAGTCCTGTGCCGTGTAACTGTTCTTCAGCTTGAATATAGTAACGACCATCAGTCCACAGGCCACCACCTTGTTGGGTAATGACGACATCGCCTGCTGAGCCGGTAAAACCTGAAATCCAGCTTCGCGCTAACCAATGATCCGCTGAGTATTCACTGTTATGTGGGTCATTGTTGGTCACGATATATGCAGACACGTTATGAAAGGACATTGCCTCACGCAATAACGTAAGGCGTTGGTTTACTGAGTTAGTATTGTTCATTAAATGGTTCCTAAAGTCATATTTGAGCAATAGATATGATGCTGCTCCGAGCCTGTTTTTATTGGGTTCTGTTGCCCACATACTTCTGTTGCTTCTGGGCATCGAGTACGAAAAACGCAACCGCTCGGTGGATTAAGTGGAGAAGGAAGGTCGCCGGGCAATAGTTGTATTTCACGGTAACGTGCTAATTGCGGATTAGCTATCGGGACAGCAGATAACAGTGCTTTGGTGTAGGGGTGTTGTGCATCATCAAATACTTTATCGTAACGTCCTACTTCCATAGGTTTACCAAGATACATCACCATAACGCGGTCGCTGATGTGGCGCACCACGCTTAAGTCGTGCGCAATCATCACCAGTGTTAACCCCATTTCTTGTTTAAGATCATCTAGAAGATTGATGACCTGAGCTTGTATGGAGACGTCTAGCGCACTAACGGGTTCATCACACACGACCAAATCTGGATTGAGAATTAATGCTCTGGCAATACCCACACGTTGGCATTGACCTCCGGAAAATTCATGTGGATAGCGGTTTCGCTGGCTCGCCAAGAGACCCACTTTATCCATCATAGCGATGACACGCTTTTCTACCTCTGCCCGTTTAAGTTGTGGCTCGTGGGTGAGCAGTGGTTCGGCGATGCATTCTGAGATGGTTAATCTCGGATTCAAACAAGCGGATGGGTCTTGAAACACCATCTGAAATTCTCTACGTCGAGAGGAAAGCTCTTTCTTACTAAACCCGCGCATGTCTTGATCTTTCCAAGTCAACTCGCCATGTGTAGGTTCAATTAAGCGAAGTAAGGCGCGTGCAAGCGTTGATTTTCCGCAGCCTGATTCCCCCACAATGCCAAGTGTTTCACCTCGATAAACATCTAAGTCGATACCATTGACCGCTTTCACGATTTTACGTTGACTTGGAATAAGGTGACGCGAAACAGGAAAGTGGACGTTTAAATCACGAGCAGACATGAGGACTTCTCTTTTATTCATAATGCCTCCTTAAGCTTTTATTTGAATAGGAGTGATAACACTGGGTGCGTTAACGTGACAGGCAATGGACTGGCTCGTGTTTAATGGAGAAAACCGTGGGGTTTCGTATTGGCAACGCGTCTCTCGATGCTCGCACCGCTCTTTAAACGGACACCCTTGATGGTTAATCAACGCACTTGGTGGGTTACCTGGGATGGTTGGTAAACGCGGCATATCTTCAGTGATGGAAGGAATCGCCTTTAGCAGGCCTTGAGTATAGGGGTGCGCAGGTTGAGCGAACAATGTCTCGGTATCTGATTGCTCCATTTTTTGACCACCATACATGACCAATACGCGATCACACATCTCGGCGACGACGCCCATATCGTGAGTGATCAGTAAAATTGCGGTGTTGAACTCTTGTTGTAAGTCTCGTAATAGCGTCAAAATTTGAGCCTGAACGGTTACATCTAATGCGGTGGTTGGTTCGTCTGCAATTAACAACTCGGGCTTACACAACAACGCCATCGCTATCATGATTCGCTGACGCATTCCGCCAGATAATTCTTGAGGGTATTGATTCATCCGAGTTTCGGGAGAGGGAATACGCACCGCATCCAACATGTGAATCGATTCAATTTTTGCTTGTTTTCGGCTCATTCCTTTATGAATCATGAGAACTTCACAAAGCTGCTTGCCAATTTTCATGAATGGATTAAGTGACGTCATCGGATCTTGAAAGATCATTCCGATTTTCTCTGCACGGATGCGGTTGAGCTGCTTTTTCGACATCGCGAGTAAATCATCACCGTGGAACATTGCGCTTCCAGACACGGCGCCGTTGTCCGCGGTTAACCCCATTAATGCGAAAACAGATTGGCTTTTTCCCGAACCTGATTCCCCAACAATCCCAAGAGTTTCGCCCGCTTTAATCGAGTAGGAGAGATTACTGACCGCTTGCACTTGCCCATCTGGCGTATCGAAGCGCACGTTCATGTTTTCAATAGATAGCATGGGTTTGTCCTTATCGGTCTTTCGGGTCAAGAGCATCACGCAAGCCATCGCCGATGAAGTTAAAACAAAAGAGGGTGGCAACTAAAAACAGAGAGGGAAAAAGCAGCATCCACAATGCAACGTCAATTGTTTTTGCGCCTTCGGAAATCAGGATCCCCCAGCTCGTGTCTGGTGGTTGAACACCAAGCCCTAAGAAGCTTAAAAACGATTCGAACATAATGAATCCTGGTACCATTAAGGAGGAATAAACCATCACGATCCCAAGAACATTAGGCAGAACATGGCGTCGGACAATTGTCAATTTAGAAACCCCAATAGAGTGTGCGGCTTCGATGAACTCTCGCTTTTTTAGACCGAAGGTGACACCACGTACAACACGGGCAATGCCCAGCCAAGATACCATTCCGATCACGATAAAAATCAGGTAGATGTTGTTGCCAAAAAGGGTAACAAACAGGATAACCATAAACATAAATGGCACCGAATCGAGCACCTCAATAATGCGCATCATTACGCTATCGACAACGCCGCCAAGATAGCCGGAAATACTTCCCCAAATCGTACCAATAACAACGGCGACTAAGGCCCCGACAAAGCCCACCAAAATAGAGAGCCTGCCACCTTGCATCGTGCGAGCGAAAACATCTTGCCCGAGATCATCGGTACCAAAGTAATGGCCACTGCTCAGTGAAGGTTTCCCTAGCTCGTATGGATCGATGAGCACTTCCCAGTCAATTTCATCATGGCCAAAAGCGGCAATAGAGGGGCCGAAAGTTATGCATAAGGTAATGAAAGCCAAAACATACACTGATGTCATCGCGGCTCTGTTTTTACGAAATCGAGTCCATGCATCCTGCCAAAGACTGCGACCTTCGACGGCTTCAATATTGTCGACGACTTGATCTTGAAGAGCTTGTGTATCCAGTTTTTTTATCGTTAACATGCCGGACTCCTAAACGCGTATACGAGGGTCGATAATCGTATATAGCAAGTCGACCACAAGGTTAAAGAAGATAGTGAGTGAAGCGACAATCAGAGTAATGCCCATTACTAGGCCGTAGTCGCGGTTGAGAGCCCCAGACACAAAGTGTTGTCCCATGCCACCTGTACCAAAGAAAATGTCGATAATCACCGAGCCTGTCACGACAGAAACAAACGCAGGGCCGAGCATCGCAACGACGGGAATCAGGGATGGTCGCAAAGCGTGATGGAATAAAATGTAGGTTGTGGACAAACCTTTGGCTTTTGCCGTTCGAATGTATGGTTGGTTGAGCGTTTCAATCATTGCGCCACGCATGACGCGTGCAATACTCGCAATGGAGCCAATCGCCAGGCTGAGCACGGGAAGAACAAGAAAAGCCAGCTTTCCTCCTTCCCAACCACCAGCAGGGAACCAGCCGAGCTGAATGGCGAAGATCATGACTAAAACTGGAGCAAGTACGAAAGCCGGAACCACAACTCCAGTCATCGAAAGTGTCATCAGGCCGTAATCTAGGCGGCTATTTCGGTTCAATGCCGCAATGGTGCCAAGCAACATGCCAAGTGGAACGGAAATGCAAAAGGAGAGTACGCCTAATACTGCTGAAACTGGCCATGATTGTGCGACGAGCTGTGTAACACTGAAGTCTTGATAAACGAAGCTCGGACCGAGATCTCCTTGTATGAAATTACCAATGTAAATCCAAAACTGAGTAAGGAAGGGCTGGTCCAAATGGAATTTTGCTTCGATATTCGCCCGTACCACCTCTGGCATAGGCCGTTCCATATCAAATGGCCCCCCTGGTGCAATGTGCATCAGCCAAAATGATACGAGTGCGATGAATAGAAGCGTGGGGATAGCGATAGCTAATCGCTTAACAATGTACCAAATCATGATCCATCATCCTTTGGTCATCCGAAATCACTTCGAACGGTTATGAATAAAAAAATGGTCTGAGCTCAGGTTGCCTTCTCCACCGAGAGATATGAGGAACGGCAAGTAAACATTGAACTTGCCGACTCAGACCGAAAACATGCTTTTAGTGGGCTTTTACATAGACATTCTTGCGGTAGTACGACGACTCAGGGTTTGTCAGTTCGTAGCCGCCCACGTAAGGCTTGATGAGGTATTGATCGTTACCCGGACGATAAATAGGAATAATGGCCATGTCTTCAATCAGCATGCTTTCTGCTTGTAGATACAGTTCTGATGGGTTGCTCATGGTCTTTGAGCGAGCCATTAACTCGTCGTATTGCGGGTTGTTATAACGAGAATCGTTGTACTCGCCACTAGAAACGAAGATATCCAACCATGTAGAGGCTTCATTGTAGTCGGCCGTCCAGCCGCCGCGAGTAATGTCGGTCGGCTCTTTAAGTGCGTAGAACACTTTCGGTTCTAGCTGTTTTATCGTGACTTGCGCACCCAATCGGCTTTTCCACATGCCTGCCATGGTGGTTGCCATTTTTACGTCCATCGAGAAAGTTGGTACGGTAAACGTTAACTTAAGCGGATTGCTTTTATCGTATCCAGCTTCTGACAGTAATTGCTGCGCTTTTTCGATACGTTTATGGCGGTTCCAAGTTGCGAACTCAGGAGTGTGAGATTTAAAACCATCTGTTTGAGGTGGCACAAGGGTATACATTGGAACCCCACCGTTTCTCAAAATAGCACTCGTTAACAGTTGACGGTCAATGGCATATGAGAGGGCTTTACGAACTCGCACGTCTTTTGTTGGCCCTTGTTGAGTGTTGAGGTAATAGAATGTGGAGCCAAGAGACGCACTGGTGCTTGCCACTTCTTGTGGGCGTTGTTGAATTAACTTTTTCTTCTGAGCGGCAGGAATGGAAACCGCTTGGTCTATCTCACCAGCTAGGTAGCGGTTTAGCACTACGTTTGCATCACCAATTGGTAGCCAGGTGACTTTTTCCAGCACTACATTGCTTGCGTCCCAATAATGTGGATTTTTAACCATCACCAGTTTTTCGTTAACTTTCCATTCAGAGACAGTAAACGCACCATTTGTAACTATATGTTCTGGCTGGGTCCAACGGTTGCCATGTTTTTCAATGGTCGCTTTATGAACGGGGGCAAGCACTGGATGACTTAATAGTTTCGTAAAGAAGGGAATAGGCTCTTCTAGTGTTACCTGGAACGTTTTTTCATCCAGCGCCTTCACGCCCAAAGACTCGGGTGCGGCGTCGCCCTTCATAATCGCTTGCGAGTTTTCGATCTTTGGAATGGCCGCAAACCAAGCGTAGGGTGAAGCAGTGCTTGGATTCAGTAAGCGTTGCCAGCTGTAGACAAAATCTTGTGCAGTGACCGTTTCGCCATTTGACCATTTTGCATCACGTAAGTGGAAGGTATAAACCGTATTGTTGTCATTGACTGACCAAGACTCAGCAACACCAGGAATGGTTTTACCTTGCTTATCTTGAATGACCAGACCTTCAAACAGGTCTCGACCGAGATTAAAAGCGGGCTCTGCGGCTTGCTTGGCTGGGTCAATAGAAGTAACTTCAGCTCCATTGTTTAGCGTAATTTCTTGTATCTCATCGAGGGTCACACCTGCGGGATACGGTGCGGCATAGCTTGATGTTGCCAGTATTGGACTCATCATCGACGCTAATAAAAGCAACTTAGGTAATTTCATCCTTGTCTCACTCTTTTCATCCTGAAAGATGCCAAAAATGTATATTGTATAAATTGTCTGCACAATCGAGTTTTAACATTACTGTAACAGGGTGTCGGGTGTTGAGCTGTCTGGTCTCAAAAAGTGAGCTAGGGGAATTTCTTTGAAAATCTGATATCAAGTTGGCATGACGGGAAGTAATTTTGCTTCGATACAAATTAAAATCCCCTTCAAGCACAGGCTAGAAGGGGAAGATAGTCAGTCTGCTCTTCAAAAGGCACGACGTTAACTGACTAGGAAATGTTTCACGAACTCAGTGATTTTGACCATATCACTTACCGCGATAAACTCTTCTGTCGTGTGTACTTTTGCCATGCCAGTTGAAAGGTTGACAGTTGTGAGACCTTTCTTGTTAAAGTTGTTGGCATCGCTACCGCCGCCAGTGCCTTTTGTGAAGGCGTCAATGCCCAACTCTGAAAACGCTGCTTTTATAGCGTTTACGTGTGGGTGGTTTTCTTCAATAACAAAAGCGTCGTAGGCTCGGCTAGATTCAATTTCGACTTCTGCACCGTGTTTTTTACAGACAGACTCTAATGTTGAGATCATATGATTGACCTGAGCATCTAGTTTATCGCCATTCAGGGAGCGTGCTTCTGCCACGATTTTTAATTCAGGCATAACAATGTTTGTGGCCTGACCGCCGTTAACCATACCGATGTTGGCTGTCGTTTCTTCGTCGATTCGAAGCAGCTTCATTTGGTTGATGGCATCTGCCGCCACCATGATCGCACTGATGCCTTCTTCTGGCGCAAGCCCTGCGTGTGCTGGTCGACCTTTGATTTTTGCCATGATCTTTTGCTGGCCTGGGGCTGCGGTCACAATGGTGCCAATAGGGCCACCCGTATCTAACACGATTGCTTCCGTTGAAGTGACGTGTGACATATCGAAGTATTGTGAACCGAATAAACCGCCTTCTTCATACACGGTGAAAGCAAGTTCTAACGTTTTGTGCTCACGGTTTTCCGCTTGAATACAACGAACGGCTTCCATGATGGCAGCAATACCAGATTTATCATCGCCACCAAGAATCGTATTGCCTTTTGAACGGATAACGCCGTCTTCGATGAGTGGCTCAATGCCAATACCTGGAGTGACCGTATCCATATGACAGCTCATTAGAATAGAGCCGTCTTTTTTGCCGTCTAAACGGGCGTACACGTTAAAACCGTTAGAAATGTGCTCAGGCACTGGAAGCTTGTGCACGGTAAATCCTAGCTCGCCTAGCTGCTCTGCCAGTGTTTCTGCAATTTGTTTTTCGTTTGTTGATTCGCTATCGATACGTACTAGTTGGCAAAAATGTTCAACTAAGCGTTCTTGATTGATGTGTGTCATTAGATGTCTCTTTTTCTGATCGAGAGTGAAGCCCTGTGGCTCGGCTCGATAGGGAACAGAGCACCACTTATGGCACAGTTACTTTTGAATAAAACTGAGGTGAATCAATAAAGGAGTATCCATGACACGATTCTGACCGATGAGCCTTTCGAACTGTATGAAGCGTCACGAAACATTACTTTTGATGTTTTGCAGGATCAAATGAATAAATCGGATAGAGATAGGGTGCAATAGACTTTCCATCCCCTTTTTACTTTTTGAGCTACGTTGCCAAGATAAAATTCCAAAGTAACAACTTGTTTACATTTTGTGTATTGGCGTAAAGCCGAAAATATCAATCTAATATATTGAAAATAAGCAGTTTGTTTGATGTTTACGAAAGTGAGTTCGATGTGCCTTCTGTGTGTAACATATATTTTACAATTATGCGTAAAAATCGCCAAGGTAAAGATTTCTCCCCACGTATTCCAATTTCTCAAGACCTGCGCCAAGTTAGAAAAATAAGTCCAAACAAAAGCTACTGAGACAAGGAGAAAGTCATGGTTGATGCATATAACCCACTAGGAACAGACGGATTTGAGTTTGTTGAATATACCGCTGCTGACAACAAAGGCATTCAACAGCTTAAAGATCTGTTTATATCGTTAGGTTTTGCGGAAATTGCAAAGCATCGCTCAAAAGAAGCGTGGTTATATCGACAAGGTGACATTAGCTTTATTGTGAATGCGCAGCCGCATAGCCAAGCTGAGGGATTCGCCAAAGTCCACGGTCCGTCGGTTTGTGGCATGGCATTTCGAGTGAAAGACGCGACCGTTGCTCTGGCGCATGCGTTAGAGAATGGCGGTAAAGAATATAAAACGGAAATTGGGCCGATGGAGCTTAGCATTCCTGCTATTTATGGCATCGGTGAAAGCTTGCTTTATTTTGTCGATCGTTATGGAAAGCAGAGCATCTATGATGTCGATTTTCGTTTTTATGATGATGCTGATGAGCGTTTATCAAAAGCGAATGTTGGTCTTTACGAAATCGACCACTTAACGCACAACGTTAAGCAAGGCAACATGGATGTCTGGTCTGGTTTCTATGAGCGCATTGGTAACTTCCGCGAAATTCGTTATTTCGATATCGAAGGTAAGCTGACTGGTCTTGTCAGCCGCGCGATGACCGCACCTTGCGGCAAAATCCGAATTCCTATCAATGAGTCGTCAGATGATAAATCACAGATTGAAGAGTTTATCCGTGAATACAATGGCGAAGGCATTCAACATATCGCATTGACTACAGACGACATCTACGAAACGGTCAAAACATTGCGTGAGCGAGGCATGGACTTTATGCCAACGCCAGATACTTATTACGAGAAAGTCGATCAGCGTGTTGAAGGCCACGGTGAAGATGTAAGCAAGCTTCGTGATTTGCAGATTCTTATTGATGGTGCACCAACGAAAGATGGCATCTTGCTACAAATCTTTACTCAAACCGTTATCGGCCCTGTGTTCTTCGAAATCATCCAACGTAAAGGCAATGAAGGCTTTGGCGAGGGTAACTTCAAAGCGTTGTTTGAATCGATAGAAGAAGACCAAATTCGCCGAGGAGTATTGAGCGATGCATAAATGGATCACATTCCCTCACCGGGAGGGAGTGTGCTCTAAACAAGCGCATGCTGACTTCCCGGAAGAGGCAATTTATGAACGTGAGGCAGGTCGAAGTGGCTTCTTCGGCCCCGCAACACATTTTCATCATCAACATGCCCCAACGGGGTGGTCTGAGTGGGAGGGAGAGCTACGTCCACGAGCGTTCGATTTTAATCTAGTTGAGAAAGCCAGCCATATTACCCCTTGGGCAGTCCCGCATCTATTACACAACGCGAATTGTAAAGTTCGTGTTTGGCGTATGGATGAAAAAATGGACTTCTTGGTGAGAAACGCGGATGGCGACGAACTGCTATTCATCCACCAAGGTACGGCAGATCTCTACTGTGATTATGGTCATTTGAAAGTGAGCGAAGGGGATTATGTCATGATCCCTCGCTCAACGAGCTGGCGTTTAGAGCCAAGCGAGCCGATGTTCATTCTGATGATCGAAAACACCGATGCGGCTTATACATTGCCCGAAAAAGGCATGGTTGGAAACCACGCGGTGTTTGATCCGGCGGTTTTAGAAACGCCGTCGATCAACGATCAGTTCCGTGCTCAATATTCTGAGAATCAAACACAGGTTCAGGTGAAACGCCACGATAAAGTCAGTGTTATCACTTACCCATTCAACCCGTTGGATGCGATTGGCTGGCATGGTGATTTGGCGGTAGTAAAAGTGAACTGGCGTGATATTCGTCCACTTATGTCACATCGTTACCATTTACCGCCTTCTGCACATACTACATTTGTAGGAGCAGGATTTGTGGTGTGTACCTTCGTTCCTCGTCCAATTGAAAGTGATCCTGGAGCGCTCAAAGTACCGTTCTACCACAACAATGACGATTATGACGAAGTCTTGTTCTACCATGCAGGTGATTTTTTCAGCCGTGACAACATTGAAGCAGGCATGGTGACATTCCATCCAGCAGGATTTACACATGGTCCTCACCCGAAAGCATTCAAAGCAGGGCGAGAGCATAAGAAGACTTTCACCGACGAAGTTGCGGTCATGATTGATACGCGTCACGCACTTCAGTTTTCGGATGAGCTGGAAAAAGTAGAAAACAAAGAATACGTCTATAGCTGGCAAGAGAAGTAAGAGGCAAGGATGAAATTAGCAACCAAGAAAAATGGCACTCGTGACGGTTTGTTGATGGTCGTGAGCAAAGATTTAACGCGCTGCGTACCAGCGACAGAAATTTTCCACCCCATGAACTTAGCACCGACGATGCAGGTGGCGCTTGATAACTGGGATACGCTAGCACCACAACTGGAAGAGCTATACGTTGCACTGAACAATGGCACGGTTGCAGGGTATGAAGAGTTTGAAGCGCACTACTGCGAGTCGCCGCTTCCTCGCGCTTATCAGTGGGCTGATGGCAGTGCTTACGTAAACCACGTTGAGTTGGTTCGAAAAGCTCGCGGCGCTGAAATGCCAGAGAGTTTTTGGACGGATCCGTTGATGTACCAAGGAGGCTCTGATGCCTTTATTGGTCCTTGTGACAACATCGAGTTTGCGAGTGATGAATGGGGTATTGATTTCGAAGGTGAAGTGGCTGTGGTAACTGGTGACGTACCAATGGGCGCGAGTGTTGCAGAGGCTCAGGAGTCGATTCGTTTGATCATGCTGGTGAATGATGTCTCACTGCGTGGTCTAATTCCGGCAGAGTTAGCTAAAGGGTTTGGTTTTTTCCAATCTAAACCTTCTTCTGCGTTTTCTCCTGTGGCAGTAACACCTGACGAACTAGGCGATGCGTGGTACGAAAACAAAGTGCATTTACCACTGGTCTCGACCTACAACCACAAGCCGTTTGGTCGCCCGAATGCAGGTATCGATATGACGTTTGATTTCGCAGACTTAATTGTTCATGCGACTAAAACGCGCCCGCTATCTGCTGGGGCAATTATAGGTTCTGGCACGGTATCTAATAAGCAAGGCACCGAACATGGCACTTCGATTGAGGAGGGTGGTGTTGGTTATTCATGTATCGCGGAAGTTCGCATGATTGAAACCATTCGTGATGGTAAGCCGTCGACTAACTTCATGTCGTTTGGAGATTCTATTAGATTGGAAATGTTCGATGCGGATGGCAACAACATATTCGGTTCGATTGACCAACAAGTTAGCCAATATCTCAAGCACTAACAGTGCTGGTTGGGAGACGATATGAGCGATAGCATGATTTTATACGGATACTGGCGATCATCGGCGGCATATCGTGTGCGTATTTGCTTGAATCTTAAAGAGTTACCGTATGATTCAAAATCGGTACACTTGGTGCGCAATGGTGGCGAACAACACAGTAACGAGTACCATGAGTTAAACGCTTCTGAACTGGTTCCTTTGCTGGTGGATGGGGAGGTTCAGTTAACCCAGTCACTGGCGATCATTCAATACTTAGAAGAACACTACCCGGATGTCACTGTGATCCCCGAGCAAACGCCGCTTCGATACCAAGCGCTAGCTTTGGCTCAGGATATTGCAATGGAGATTCATCCCCTGAATAACTTAAGAGTTCTACAGTATTTAGAGGGGGAGTTAGCTTGCGAGCCAGAGCGCAAAGTCGCTTGGATTCATCACTGGATCCACAAAGGTTTTACAGCATTAGAAGAGAAACTTCAGAAGCATCGTAAACTAAATGGTGATTGCAAGTTTAGCCTGACAAGCTCGCCATCTATTGTCGATATTTGTCTGGTACCACAATTTTATAACGCACAACGCTTTGGTGTAGATACCTCTCTTTATCCAACCATTAACGCTGTTGTGCAGTCATGCAATCAACTGCCCGCTTTTATTGATGCGATGCCAGAGAGTCAGCCAGACGCTAATAGTTGATTCTTAGCATACATAATGTATTAACAAAATTTAAACGAGCCAATCCAAGTGTGTGATTGGCTTGTTTTTATTGGTGAGCAAAATTTTCTGTTTCTCGCTATCGTCGTGGCGCCTCAAAATTGCGAGGTTTTGTTGCTCTGCATAACATTTCCATTTACGCTTTGAGCAACGAGTTGTTTTGGATGCACTTTATTTATGACCAACATTTTTATCATTGTTGTTCTTCTGGTTTTATTCTTCTTTGTTATTCAAAAGTACGTGATTAAGCACGATGACACGCGTGATTATCCTTATCGCTCGAAAGGCCCTCTGCTCAGAGGTCAAGAGGGTGCGTTCTATAATGCGTTAAGAGCTGCGGTCGGGGAGCATGCCGTAGTATTCGCGAAAGTAAACATGTCCAGTTTGGTTACGCCAAAAGAAATCAAAAATAAGAAGCGGTTTTTTGTCGCGAACAATCGTATATCTCGAAGCTATTTTGATTACGTTATTTGTGACCCAAGGACACTAGAGCCGCGCGTTATCGTTGAATTGGATAATGGGCAGGAGCTAAACAAGGGTAAGATAGAAAGACAAAAGTTATTGATTCATGTTTGTAAGACGGCCAACCTGCCTTTAATTGGCGCCTCGGTAAAGCACAGTTATCAAGTTGGGCGATTACGTCGTTTGCTTGCGGCACACATTGATTTGATTGAGCCCGATAAAGAAGTGCGCTTTTGCAAAAAATGCGGCAGTCCGATGATCATTAAAACCGCAAGCCAAGGTGAGTTCAAAGGGAGACGTTTCTTTACTTGTAGCCGTCAGCCGAATTGTACATACACCGAAAATTATAACGTTGTGTTTGAGGCGGACGACTAAACACGACAATTAACCTGCAGAAATAAGGGGCTTTGATTAGAGATGATCAAAGCCTTTTTTGTATCTGTCCTCAAGGCAAGACCTATACTTTGAAAAAGAGTGCAGAATAGGGCAGCCATATGCGATACGGATGGATTTTATCGGCGTTGTTCATCGCATCGAATGTTAGTGCGATACCTAATTTGAAACCACTGGAGTGTGAATTGACAGAGACACCCCAAGATCATTTCTTGTTTTACCGAGAGCAAATGGTTTACCACAGTGAGCAGTTTGTCATATTTCAAAACTTCAAAGGCAGGGTGAGCACTCAAGTGGACGTCAAAACAGGAGAGTTGATTCGTACAACCTATATCGGCGAACCATTTAAACCTAAATATCAGATTTTGTTTGGTACTTGCCCCAATGTATCGCAAACCTTACAGATTTGGATGCTCAGTGAAGTGCCTTACGACAATTAAGTGAGATAATAAAAGTTATATAGATCACACTTTTAAACCCTACAGGCCCAGTTCTTGTCGATAAAATCATCTGAAAACGCGTGTTGAGTTTACATTTTCGCCAAACGGTTCAAAGTTGGCAAATTTGTGCTTGCACCGTCGTTCGCTTATAGCTAATATCCTCGTCGTTCCAGAGAAATGCGTCCGTAGCTCAGCTGGTTAGAGTATCGCCTTGACATGGCGGGGGTCGGTGGTTCGAGTCCACTCGGACGCACCATTCTGAATTGAATGGTTAGGAACACAAAATTTGGGTCCGTAGCTCAGTTGGTTAGAGTACTACCTTGACATGGTAGGGGTCGGCGATTCGAGTTCGCCCGGACCCACCAAATTTTAGAAAAAGCCCACCTTTTGGTGGGCTTTTTTGTGTCTGTAATTCATTGATACTCAAGTAAAACTACTTCTTTTCTTGTCCCTTGTTTTTGCTCTGCGTTAGCCCCTTGTTAAAGATAAAAGCGCACTACCTGATCCGCAACACAACCTCAAAACCCTAAATGCAATGCATAAGGTGCATACACTTCAAACCCACTAGAGCCGTCTATAAATCATGTTGCGTGCCACTAGCCGTGGCATTAGAGACACTGACTATTAATCTAAATTATCTGGCGTGTGAAGATTGGTGCCGCATATTGTACATTTGTAGTCACCAGTCGCTTCGCCTTCCATTAATGAGCTAATTATTGCTGCAAATAGACCTGAGAAGAAACCTTTAGCTTTTTTCTCGGTCTTTTCCTGCGCTTTAGAGAAGCTTTCGTACCGATGTAGCGTTACTTCTTTACAATTACAGCAAAACGCTCTTGTCTCTTCAGAACCGTACATTTTTACCAATTGATTTACTCCCTGTAAGTTAATTTCCCAAGTGGCGTTATGTTCAAGGGTAAGTCACACAAGACTGATGTGTGACTTACCCTAAACACTAAAACGAACGTAATGTAAAACACCACATGTTATGAATGATTATTTAATGCCTTGTGATCCGAGCTTGCTAACTCTGCTGATTGAATAGTTGTGGCAATAAGCTCTTCAAACAGCTCTAATTGCCCAGCAGGTATCAATTGATTTTGTATAGCTTTTCGTTTGTTTGAGTCAAATAGCCGCTCTGTTAACCAACCAATTAGATACATCAGTGAAAGACAGCCACCGGCCGTCGCTACATTACCGTCTATCACGAGAGGCAGATCCTTAACATCTCCTCCCATACTTTGTAGAACATCCTTTGCATCTGGGTTTGTTGTTAATCGCTTGCCTTTTAGTAAACCGAGTTCATGGAGGATGAATGATCCCGCACAAATCGAACCTATTAGCTGCCTATTTGGATCAAGATTCAACGCTGACATAAATTCAGCATCTTTTAAAGCGGCTGGAATACCCCGTTTGCCGCTTGTAATAAGAACGACATCTTGATTCGTCACCTCAGAAAGGTGTCCGTCTGTTTTAACTTTCATACCGAGGTGGGAATGATGTTCAGATTTAGTTCCAAGTATACTTACTGTCCAACTGTCGGTTGTGCGCCCCAGCAAGTCATACATAAGAAAGAAATCGACATCCGTGAAATCATCAAATAAAACAACGCCGATTTTATACATAACATTTATCCTTTTGGACTTACTCGTAAGTCGCAAAATGTGTAGTAGGAGGGGAGGGGCATTCGATACACAAGCTTCTGCTAAGCACCTTAAATACCAAAGGCGGTGCAAACTAACAATGCCATGTGTACCAAATCCCTATTATAAAACTTTGTTATGTTTGTTTTACGAGCCCGCCCAGAAAAACTCAACCCTAATACCACTTGGGTCGTAACACATTAAATGTTTTGCGGGCCCTGTCTTAACAAGCTCGGGACCAAACTCAATTTCGATTCCCGACGCCATAAATTGATCACGCAACTCATAGAGTTGCTTCTCAGTCTCTACGAGTAAAGCTAAGTGATGCAAACCAATATTCGTTTTTCTGTCAAATGGAGTGGCGGCATCAGCCTTAGCCGCCCATAGTGTAAGCATGATATGCCCATCACTCACAAATATTGCCGGGTAGTCTGGATTTCTTTTTACTTCACTCCAACCTAATTGTTCAGTGAAAAACTTCGCGCTTGCTTCTAGGTTAGATACGGTTAAACCTACGTGGTGTATGCCTTTTGTTAACACAGTCACTTTGTTTCCTTACTCGTTTTAATGGCTATCAAACAAAGATAACTCGACAAAAAGTAAGCATCAATACACATATATTGATTAACTTCGTCAATCTATTCGAATACGGTAATCCAACTGGAAACATAACATTGTAAACAAGAAACCCAATCTTGAACTAAAAATTAAACTTAGAGTTCATTCTTAAGTGCTGTATTAATCAAATACATTAATAGCCATAATATTTAAGCCAGCCTATAGGGCATATCATTCCATTAAAGGTTTGAATGTTCTTATTCAAGCTAACGTCTTCCAATTTGTAACAGTGAACAAAATTACTAGTCGAAGTAGATGCTGGTGTTGAATACGTCACAGGTTTAGAAGCGTTTGCTTTATGTATTTCATGTGCTCGCTGCTGGTCTATCGCCACTTGATTCTTATGATTGTTAACTTCTCGCAATCCAGATTCTAGGGGTAGGTGCCAATCCTTACATGTTGTTCCTAAACCATCATTCTGAGACTGATATTCTGATAACGCTACACGAGCTTCATTTACCGACTGATCGATATCGGACTGATCGACTAGCCAAGTAGAAAAAGAATAGTTAATGGCCTCTCGATAGTTTACGGATTGCTCTAAGCTATAAGCATCGGAGTGAAAACAGGCCTCTACCACTGCCCATTGAGTCGATAGGTTTGATAATACGTTTTCAGGTATAGGCTGAAGCTGGCTTTGCGTAGACTGGCAACCGGTTAGAAGAAAAGGGACAGAGAGTAGTTTTAGAAAAAATTTTTGGTTCATTTTAATTTTAAAATTAGTGCAATCTTTTTCATTATCATAATACAGGACGATTGAAGAAAGTAGCATTTCTATCAGTAAGGGAATATAGCTAACGTACTGATAAGGTGCGAGTAAAGCAATGCCAAAGCCCTTAACACACCTTAACTACGAATACTACCGCATAACAAAGATGCTATGCGGTAGCGGTAGTATTCAGGCTTGAACAGTTTGTCGCACGTTGCTCTCGCCTGACAGCACGGAAATTCTCTCAAAATCTCGACTCGGGAAGTCAGGGTCTACGTACACAAACATACGACTTATCATTTTTCCTTCAAACTCAAATACACTACAAAAACGCCCTGTGGAAACTTTGTTGTCCGGCCAAGAGGTACCATCACTCATTACGCCGCCTTCCTGTCCTTCAACAATGACCTTGTTTCCAGCAGTCGTTATTTGAAAGCCGTCTATGTCGTGCCAGATACTAATCAACGAGCTACCAATCCTATTGCCAAACTCCACTAAGGCACTCTTTCCTTTCGCTTGCCCAAATTTAGGAAAGAAAAAATCAACATCCTCTGAGAATAGATCCAGATAGCTAGGATCACCGGCATCTATTTTCTCGAAATACTTAACTACTAGCCCAACTAAATCGTCTTTTTCCATAATTATTTCACACCCATATAAGCTTTACGCACAACCTGAACGCTTGCATCTTAAACACAGAGTACATTTAAACTGAAATTGCCAAGAGTTGCGAATCTTATTGAAGTGCCTTGTTAGATGTAATCCGTTTAGCCTACGTATACACCATTGAAGTATTCGACGCGTTCTAACGTCATTCTTAACTTACATTCTTCAATCTGGACACCTTGCCAGGGTGAGGGTGTGGAAGACAGGCCCGTAAATTCACATTCGGCGTCTCTGTATTTTAGCCAAGCTCTTTGGGCCTTTCGAAATGGCTCTACCAGTTCGGTCTGAGACCATGTTTCCCTTAGTGCTTTTTCTTCCTCACCTATTCTAGTGATTGCTTCCTTGTAACTTTCGTTAAGCTCTTTATCTGCAGATTCCATTTTCTTTTCTACACACTGATAACCAGCCATAACGCCACCGCCTTTTACTTTGCAGGGATCTTCAACATCATCAGAGGCCAAGCAAGGTAAAGAAACCAACGCAAATATCATTAGTAATTTGTTCAAAATTGCCTCCAAGCTCCGAGTGCTTGTTAAACCGTTATCCGCTATTTTTCCTTTTTAATCATGCTTCTTTTTATCTGTGCCTTCAAAGATAAAATAGAAGGTTAGTGATTCTAGTGCCTAAATAGAAGGTAAAAGAAGATTGATACACGGATTAAATGACGCCTTAATCTGAGTTATTTTTAGTGGGCGTTTGGTGTTAATCTTTTCTGTGGAATCATTAGTTTGATGGCGTCTGAGGATGTTAATATGACTCCCATTGAATTTATTATCGCCCTGAAACACCTAGGTTGAATTAAGTGGTGAATATTCCCCTCCAATCATGAAGTTGGTTCAAAGGTAGGGCGATAAATGTTGCGATTCGTAATAAAAATTTATGCCAAGTGCAGTTCGCTATCGCGGCTTATATTGAGTCGGGCAATAACCTCTAATGATGTCTGAGTTTCGTAGCTTGTTGTGTTTTGTATTGCGCCCCGAAACCCTTTTACGCCACAATTTAAAGCTACTTGATTTGAGCCGGCTACGCATAAACTGAATCACGTCGGATTCATTCAAACCAAATTGAAATTCGATAGCCTCAAATGGGGTGCGGTCTTCCCATGCCATTTCTATTATTCTTGACTCAGTTTCCGAGGTCAGTTTCATTTCAAATAACCTATTTAAGAAAAGACATTGTTACGACGGAAATTGAGTCTTGGTTCAAATGTTCTTATATGCGTGCTTAGTGTTTAGCGACTTAACACCTACAAAAACTTCTCAATGAGGACTTCGTCTACGTATTTCCCACGAACTTTTGCATGCTTCTTCGCGGTCCCTACGATTTCGAAGCCTTGTTTGAGATAGGCTGATAACGCTCGGTCATTATCGCTGCGGACGTACGCAAATAGTTTTTCGTAACCCTTTTGTTTGGCTACTTCGAATGTCGATTTGAAAAGCTGTTTAGACACACCTTGGCCACGAGCACCGTCACTAACAAACGTACCAATTATGCCAACATGGTCAAAAGCTTTTGTATATTGTGCAAAGGGCTCGATATTTTGGAAACCAATGACTTGTGAGCTATTTTCGGATAAAGCGACTGTAAACACGCCCCGTTCTGGGAAATGAGTAATGAACTCTTTTTCTTCTTCAGGTGTGAAAGGCGTATCTAATACAGTGTATAAACCTTCAATAATGATGGGATTGAGGACGTTTGTAATGCCTTCAGCATCACCTAAAGTTACCTGACGTACAATTAAATTCATGCCACTTAGCTCCTATTAAAATTAGGGCTGTTTTGTACATGAGTTGGAGACTTGCGGCAACAAGTAACGTCATTAAGTCGTAAAGAATATACCTATTACACTTAAGCGGCGGTTAATAGTGCTGATTGTTACTTTAGTATTTCTGATATATCACTTTTTAAGTGACGGCTTAACTTCTACAGAATATTTCCACATCACGACCCCGTTTTCTACAAGATCATAACTCGCGCTTTGACCCTCGGAGTTGAGTACAAATACCGGCATTTCCATCCTTGACGTAGCGCCATCTCGGTTGCATGACATGGTAGCTTCAAGCTGTATGCTATTTTTGCTCGGTTCTGAAAGGGTTCCTAAGTACGCGCAGCCGTCGACAAAACTGGTTTTGCTTTTTCCTTTAGAGGATATTTCAAAAGTCGGAAAAATGAATGTTGATTGAGGCTCTGTTACTACCACATTGACTTGATAGTTCGTCGCTGAAAAAGCATTGAAATGAGCTCCAAGCATAAGTAAGAACAAGATTTTTGATTTCATAAACTCTTCTTTATTTCGATATTACTAGTTTGGTAACGGCGCTATTAACGTGACCACTTAATCTAAAACTTTACTGCGTAAGCATTAAAAAGGATACAAAGGTAGAGTAGTTGAATATGGTTAATCGGCCGTAAATAGTTTTATTAAGAGATCTTACATACCTAAAAGAGGTAAGTTCTTTCGCTTTTGATAGGTTAATGCTAATTCTAAACAGGTCTTGATTGAAGCTTCTGGCAAAGGAGCGGATAAAGATAGAATTATTGCTCGATTACCCTGAAACTCAAGTGAGTCACTATACAGTTCGCGGAATGTGTCGACGAGCTTAGTTTGGCAATTAAAGAACAGATAATAACGACTAGGCGTTTTCTGTTTCCAATCCATCCTTACCGGGCTACCTGTTTTCACACTGTAGCTTGGCTCTCCCCATTTTAGAGATTCTTCAACTTCCCCCAGTTTTAATTCAGAAGCGATAGTTAAGACGATATTTCGTAGCTCTTCTATACGAATACGCACATGTTTTGGATACTCATCAAATCTTGCCTTCACTGCATGGTTCATTGGTATCTCCTATAAATAGCGCTGTTTTGGGGTGAAGCCCAAGCATACTTTGGCTATGTAGCAATTACGTCATAATGTTATTAATCAATAAATCTAGCACATAGCCAAAATACTAAGCGTAAGGGTTTCCCTCGGTTACGTTTAGGATGCTCTGGGTGAAAACATGATGATTGACATGCCAAGCATAGCGACAGAAACCCCCACTATGTCCCAGAGCGTTGGTCGAACGCCGTCGATACACCACAACCATAGAATTGCGACAAAAATATAGACACCACCGTAAGCGGCATAAACTCTGCCAGTTGCGGTAGGATGTAAAGATAGAAGCCAAGCAAACATAGCAAGGCATAGCGCTGCTGGTACCAAAAGCCAAACTGACTTATCTTCCTTTAACCAGAGATAAGGTAAGTAGCAGCCTAATATTTCTGCAATGGCGGTTATAAAGAAAAGCCCAATGGTTTTGACTTCAGTCACTTAAACATTCCTATCTTTTTCTACAAATATATGAGGCTGGTTAAATGGGCAATTGCTCGGCTCATTACATTTCGCCCAGCTTAATCTTGGATTGAGCCTCACTCACGGTTTGTTTACCGAATAACAAATCCATCATCGAAATGATTCGTTTGTTGTCTTTACCCCATTTATCTGGATTCGCGCTGTTTGGTGCTTTAAATTCAACTTGTCCTACTTTTTCGTTATTTTTGTAGGCTTTGATCTGAGCATCAGCGATAAATGTTCTAAAATCCCAGCTCCAGCGTGATACGTAAGTAAGTGTCAGCTCAGAGCTAACAGGAGGAGTGCCATCGCTTACGACTGTGCATTTGTGGGCGGTATCCAAACACCAGTCTTGCATCGAATCTAAGAAAACATCTCGCGTGGCGTTGTCTTTTACGATGGTGATTTCCTTGCTCTGATTTTCTTTCGAGATTGTTTCTACCGTATACTTTGGTGCCGCACATGCAGCTAATAGAATAGGCAAGCTTAGAATGATGAGTTTTTTGTGCATCTTATGTCTCTTTTTTTTTAAATTTATATATTCAAACAACTTCAAGATACTGAGTTCAACGAGAATAACTAACAAGCATGGCAACTGTTATTAACAAAACCTTTAGAGTAGAAGGGTTTGTTTCGGGAGTATGCCAATGTCTCGATGCAAAATAATTAGTAAGAGATTGCTATTGCGTTATGTTAACTCTTGAACTTATGTCCGTATCAATGTCCAGAATTCTTCGCATTGAAGTTTTTGAAGTGCAATTCTAACGGAATTTTAAATTGCTGCATAATGCTCAATTAAGAGGAATAGGGGAGCTTATCGTTAAACATAACGTGTAGTGCTGTAAATTGGTCCCTAAGACTAAGCTAAAAGGGCCTAATGTTTTAAAATAGCTTCTTGTCTATTCTGTTGTGTGAGTTTTCAATGTTGTCTCATACTAGCCACTTAAAAGAGCGCTGTAAGAACTCGTCTGCATTATCAAGGACGATTTCACCGTGAGCCATAACCAATATATTAGGTTTCCAAGACAGCAATTTATTTAAGTGTTTTCGAGCCTCTTGTTTGCTAAACATAAAACTTAGGCGCCAATCCAAAGGCATTTTTCCATTCGGAGCAAGAATACCGGCCCCTTTAGCCACAAACCGCTGCCAGTAGTTAAAGTCCTGGCCAGAAAAATTCTCGACGAGGTCAGTAACAATTAAGGTCTTTGAAAGTCGATGATAAAACACACACTCTTCCATTAATGGAGAGCCAGAAAATAGTTCTTGTTCAATCTCAGAGTTCCAAGCATTACCGCCTTGGTTAAGTGAAGCGTGAAAGTGTATATCACGGCACTTCTTAATGACTTCATCTGTGCCATAAATTTCTGCGCTAGGATAGGCAAATACCCATTCAGATAAGAACAAGTGGTGTAAATGATTAGGAGCGATTAAGTATTTCACTTGGCCTAGATTGTTGATTTGCTCTTTAATCGAATTTGATAACTGAATTGGACTATGAACCCAAAGGCCACCATCAGAAAGCCTAACAATAGTCATACGAGTGGTGTATGGGAGTCCTAAGAATTGGACGGGATCTCCGTCAAATATCCATATCTCATGGGCTAACTTTTTCATGTCTCTCCAACCGTTAACACTGTATTAAGGCGGCATTTAAGTTACTCAAAAGCTGCCTTGTTGCACAATAAACGCTTCGCTAAGCGTAAACCAAAAATATTAGGTTTACCAAACCCTTATTGAGTGCAGCTGTACATCTTTGAGTATTTTTATACTGAACGCGCGTAAAGTAGTTTTAAGAGGATCATTTGACTTGATAGAACAAAACCCCGCTATTTTTGAGCAGGGTTTTGCAATTAGATAAAGGGGCTAACCGATGATGAAGAAGAAAATCGCGGTTGCAACAATACCAATCAACGCATAAGGAAACTGTGTGGTTGCGTGTTGCATTGCTGTACAGCCTGAACCTTGTGCAGATAACACGGTTGAGTCACTAAAGAAACAAGAGTGGCTCCCTGCCGCTGATGCTGAAAGCAGCGCTGCAACGGTTAAGTGTAGAGGCACACCAAGCTGTTCGCCCAAAGGTAGAACAATTGGCATCGCTACTGCAAACGTTCCCCAAGACGATGCCGTTGCAAATACCAACGCGCCCGTAATCATAAAGATAATCGCAGGGAAGTAAGACGCTGACAGGTAAGGGCTGACGGTCTCAATGACATACTGCGTGACGCCCAATGAGTCGTTGACCGATTTCAACATGAAACCACCAATAACGGTCGCAAGCGGCAGTAGCATAACTTTAATGCCATCATAAACAGCTTCGAACATGTCGTTCATCGAGATCAGTTTTTGTGCGCCGTAAAAGCTAATAGTAAAGATTAACGCGACGAAAACACCAGCAAGTAGATCGATACCAAAATACCAACTTGCGGCAACAAGTACGATCATTGGTAACAAGAAGTTGACAAGGCCCATGGTTGGGTTGGTATGTGCAGATACATCGGGACCAAAGTCGACATCTGTTGCACCGTCTGGACGAACTTGACCATTCTTCGCACGCTTTTCTGCCTTTTTCATCGCACCTAGATCTGGGATCTTTTCCATTGCAACCAGCAAAACAATCACCAGCGTTACCCAGCCGTAAGCCATGTATGGAATAGCTTCAATGTATGCTTTGATACCATCTCCCGCTTCTGCTACTCCGTTTGCTTCTAGCAACGAACTGAAGAAAATTGCCCAAGTGGAAATCGGTACGAGGATACAGATAGGCGCGGCGGTTGAATCCACAAGATATGAGAGCTTTTCACGCGAGATTTGGTAGCCGTCCGTAACTTTTTTCATTGAGGAAGAAATTGCAATCGCATTCAAATAATCGTCGATAAAGATCAGAATACCTAAAGCAAAGGTCATCAGCATCGATTGCTTACGGCTTTTTACTTTCGTGACCAGCATGTCGGAGAAGCTTAAGATACTGCCGCCTTTCTCCAAAATAGCAATTAGGCCGCCCATCAAACCACAAACGAGGATGATCCAAGCAATAGTTTCATCCATCATTACCCTCATGGAAATATCAACAATCTGTTCCACCGCTTCAGTTGGGTTAAGCAGAAGAACACCGGCAATAGCGCCGCTAAAGAGGGCTTCCACAGTTCGGTGTGTTGTCAGCGCAAAGACCAATACCAACGCCGTTGGTAAAAGACTCATCCATCCGTAGGCTTCGCCTTCCTCATGGTTCAAACCGATTGTGGTAAAAAAGACAAACGTCGCAACCGAGATTAAAGAAACAATAATGTGTTGAGAGTTGATTTTAAGAGGCGCATCCAGCGCCTTGGTCTGCGTAGTCATAAAGTTCATTTCCTTTGTTTATGCCGAGTGCAACATCCAGTCGATTTCCAATGGAGTAATCGCTCGCTCAAATTCTGCGAGTTCACTCTGTTTGCAAGCTAGATACAAATCGATAAAATCTCTTGAGATGTATTGAGCTAGCTCACTGTGCTCCAGTCGCTCTAGAGCTTCTGACATACGCAGAGGTAACTCAATTGCATCATCACTGAGAGTCGGTGGACATTGATCTTTGGTGTAGCTTTCACTCGCTAATACTGCGGAAAGTACTACTGCAGCGAGAATGTATGGGTTAACGTCAGCGCCTGCTATACGATGCTCTATACGGCGATTTTTGCTATCGCTGATAGGCACACGCAACGCAACACCGCGGTGGTTTTCTCCCCAATCGGCTTTGGTTGGGACGTAAGCGCCAGGAACAAAGCGACGGTAAGAGTTAACGTTAGGGCAGATTAGGGCCATGGCATCGGATGTTTGTGACAGCATCGCTGCCATGGTTTGATAGAAGAAGGCGCTCGCTTGACCGTCTGGCTGGCTAAAGTGGTTGTTACCATCTGTATCAACCAAGCTGAGGTGAATGTGCATGCCATTACCCGCTTGCTCACTAAAAGGTTTCGCCATAAATGTGGCGTCAAATCCGTGCTGATGAGCGACCTGGCGAATCAAGCGTTTTGCGATGATGATTTCATCACATGCTCGAAGTACATCTTTAGAATGGTTGAAGTTGATTTCGAACTGCCCTGGTGCCGATTCAGATAGGGCTCCGGAAGTGTTTAAACCTTGTTCTAATGCAATTCGATTAAGGTCGGCCAAGAAATCAGCGTAGTCATCTAGTCCATCAAGGTCGTAAACCTCGGTATCTTTTTCTCGAGTTTTTTTCGTGGGGTTAATTGCCGTTAATGGTTCGCCATTTTCGCCGCGGGTTTTGTCTATTAAATAGAACTCCAGCTCGAGCGCGACACAAGGATATTGGTCTTTAGCATGCAGTGTTTGCAATATAGAAGCGAGAATGTTTCGGATGAACAGTGGGTTAGGGTGCTGCCCAGTTTCATCCATCATACTAAGCAGTAGCTGACCAACTTGTTCTTTTGCCGTCGGCATTAAGGTGCCGCTGATTGGATAGCAGAGATTATCTGGTTCTCCGAGATCTTCTCCCAACCCGGCCGTTTCAACGACGTTACCTTTGGTATCTAGGGTGATGGTCGAAAGGGGGAGGGCAACACCTTTATTCAGTTTTTCTAGAGCATCTATCGGGATGCGTTTTCCTCTTGGGGTGGCATTTATATCGGTAAAGATGAGATCGATAAATTCAATATCGGGCCATTTTTGTTTAAAATTTTGTACTTCCTGTAGATACGATTCCATTTTCTTCTCCAAATAGCCTGACGAGTAGAAATTAGAAATAACCAAATTAACAAATAAATTACAGTACTCTGAGCGAGTTGTTTGTTTTTTAGGTTATTTTTAATTTAAACATGCACTTACACTGTGTTTTTGATGTTTAACGGCTGGTTTTTATGTCTTTCTGTTAACTATTTTGTAACAGTTGGTTTTGTTTTGTTCAATATAATGAGCATAAATATTCAGTTTTGAAGCCTAAAAAGTGCGTCAGATCACGTTGTGACGATAATAATGGTCATCTGTGTTGATAATTTTGTACATGGTTTGTAGGGTTTGTGTTAAATAAATTGAACACGGACATATCATGGCAGATACACACAAACCCATCATTGGTGTGGTTAGCTGCGCTAAAGAGTTGGGTGGCTATCAGATACAAGCGGTCAACGACTTTTACCTTCGCGCCATAAAGGATTTTGGAGGACTACCGATTATGTTGGCTCCCGACATGTCGGGCGATGACGTAACCACCATCCTAGACATATGTGATGGTTTTCTTTTTCCTGGCAGCCACTCTAACGTTGCGCCACATCGATACAATGCAACGCACGAAGAGAGCTACAAAGATGAAGCTCGTGATGAGCTCTCATTCACGTTAATTCGTCATGCGGTTGACCAAAACATTCCGTGCCTTGGTATTTGCCGCGGCTTTCAAGAGATGAATGTCGCACTTGGTGGCTCGTTAAACCCAGCCGTTCATGACTCCGGCTTCAATGACCATCGTGAAGCGCCTGTTGAAGATTTCGAACAAAAATACGCGCCAGCACACGCTGTGCTAGTTCAAAAGCAGAGCTTATTTGAACAATGGCTGGTGCAAAATCATTGGGAAAACACCACCTTCTTTGAAGTGAACACACTACACAACCAAGGCGTCGATCAGCTTGCTCCTCTATTACAAGTAGAAGCTAAAGCCCCGGATGGCTTGGTAGAAGCATTTAGTCTTCCTAATCAAAAATTTTTCGTTGGCGTGCAGTGGCACCCAGAATGGGAAGCAAAAACCAATCATTTCTCTCAAATTTTGTTCAATGAATTTATGATGGCTACCTCTCGTTAAACGTTTGGAGCTGTATGAATGGACAATCAAGAGATTGGTAAAAATATTGTTCAGTTACGAAAAAAACATGGATTGTCACAAAGGGAACTAGCCGAGCGCGCTGGTATTACCCACAGTGCGATCTCATCCATTGAAAATGGCAAAGTGAGCCCGTCGGTCAGCTCACTACAAAAAATCGTTAATGTATTTTCTTTATCGTTATCAGAGTTTTTCACTTTTGAACAACCTTCGAACGATGAAGTGAAAGTAGTCATCAAGCCGTCAGATCTTGTGGAAATCGGGAGCGAGACGGTGTCCATGAAACTGGTAACGAATGGCGACAAAGATCAAGTCATCGGATTCTTGATCGAGGAATACGCACCTTATGGAACCACTGGTGCGGCAGAAATCAAACACGAAGGCGAAGAGATTGGCACCGTATTAGAGGGTGAAATCACTCTGGAATATAAAGGGCAATCTCATGTCATAACAGCGGGCGAGTCGTACATTATTGATACGACGAAGCCCCATCGATTTACAAATCACACAGACAAGGCTTGTCGAATGATAAGTGCGCATACGCCAACCACATTTTAGTGGGGGCTTGCCTTGTGTGATCACAAGGAGAGCGTATGAAAACCCAAGAGCAATGGATTGAACTAAAAAACAATCTAAACATCGAAAACAGGGCGTACATTAACGGTGAATACAGTGCCGCTTTGACAGGGCAAACCATCCCGGTAGTTAACCCAGCAACAGATGAGATATTCACCGAAATCGCCCGTTGCCAAAATGAAGATGTTGATCTCGCGGTTTCATACGCTCGCCAAGCATTTCAATCCGGTCAGTGGAGCGAGAGCAGCCCAGCTCATCGCAAAGCAGTGCTTAAACAGTTTGCTGACTTGATTGATCAAAACCAAGAAGAATTGGCTCTGCTAGAAACGCTTGATACCGGTAAGCCTATCTCTCACAGCTTCTCTACCGATATTCCTGGCGCGGCGAGTGCATTACGCTGGTACGCAGAAGCAATCGACAAAGTATACGGCGAAGTTGCCCCAACCGAAAAAGATGTACACGCTTTTATTTCTCATCAACCAATTGGTGTGGTTGCTGCGGTTGTACCGTGGAACTTCCCCCTTTGGCTTGCGTGCTGGAAGCTTGGCCCTGCTTTAGCCGCTGGTAACAGCGTGATTCTAAAACCGTCAGAAAAATCTTCTCTCACCGCGATATTCCTAGGTCAACTTGCTTCTCGAGCGGGCTTGCCAACAGGCGTTTTCCAAGTCGTTACGGGTTTTGGTCATGAAGCTGGCGACGCGCTGGCGAAACACCAAGACGTAGACTGCATCGCCTTCACAGGCTCGACGCGCATTGCAGGTCAACTGATGGTCAGATCGGGTGAGAGCAACCTAAAGCGTGTGTTTGCAGAAGCGGGCGGCAAGAACGCGAACATCGTGTTTGAAGATTGTGATGATTTAGACCGCGCAGCAGCAGACACCGCTGCAGGGTGTTTTTACAACCAAGGTGAGGTGTGCGTCGCGGCAACCCGCCTGCTTGTTCACGAAAGCATCAAAGAGCAGTTTATAGAAAAAGTTATTCAAGCGTCGAAAGCGTTCACGCCAAAAGACCCAATGGACCCAAGTTCATCAATGGGTGCGCTCATCGACCAAGATCATAAATCAAAAGTATTGGAATACATCTCGTTAGGTGAATCAGAAGGTGCAAACGTACGTTGTGGCGGCGATGTCGATGGGCAGGGCGCATTTGTTTCCCCAACCATTTTAGACAACGTCGACAACAAGATGCGTGTCGCCCAAGAGGAAATTTTTGGTCCGGTGCTGTGTGTCATTCCATTCAAAGACGAAGCGCAAGCAATCGAGATCGCTAACGATTCGAAGTACGGCTTAGGCGCGGCACTCTGGAGTAGCAATATCAACCGCGTTCATCGCGTAGCAAAACGACTGCAAGCCGGCTCGGTTTGGGTTAACAACTACAACGAAGGTGACATGACGGTTCCATTTGGTGGATTCAAAATGAGCGGAAACGGTCGAGACAAGTCTCTCCACGCGATTGAAAAATTCACCGAAACCAAAACCACTTGGATTCGCCTCCATCCTTAAGCCTGCTGACGATTACGATAAATAAAGGAATAGTTCTATGAACAAGCATACGGATTCGTTCTACGCGCACTCTGTGCCAAACATGCCGGAATACCCACAATTGCAAGACAACATCGAGTGCGATGTGTGTGTAGTCGGTGCGGGATTCTCTGGTCTTTCTTCTGCACTACACCTAGCGGAAAAAGGTTTTAAAGTTGTTGTGTTAGAGAGCGCAAAAGTGGGCTTTGGAGCAACTGGTCGTAACGGTGGCCAAATCGTTAACAGCTACAGCCGAGATGTTGACGTGATTGAAAGCCGTTACGACCAAAACCAAGCCAAAGCTCTGTGCGATATGATTTTTGAAGGCGGCGATATCATCCGTGGTCTGATCGACAAATACGACATCAACTGTGATTACAAGCAAGGCGGCTTGTTCACGGCACTGAATAGTAAACAACTCAAAGGGCTAGAAGAACATAAGAAGAACTGGGAGCGTTACGGCAACGACCAATTGACTCTGCTTGACGCAGGAGAGGTAGAACAAGCGGTAGGTACGAAAGTGTACACTGGCGGTTTGCTGGATATGCGCGGTGGTCACATTCACCCGCTAAAACTGGCATTAGGTGAAGCCGCTGCGTTTACGTTTCTAGGTGGTCAAATCTTTGAGCAGTCGGCGGTCGTGTCGATTGATAAAGGCATTAACCCAGTAGTGAAAACAGCGCAAGGCAGCGTGAAGAGCAAGTACGTGGTACTGGCAGGTAACGCCTACCTTGGTGGTTTGGCACCAAACATCAGCAACAAAGCGATCCCGTGCGGCACACAAGTGGTGGCGACTCAGCCTTTGAGTGATGAGCAGCTAAAACAAGTGCTGACCAGTGACTACTGCGTTGAAGACTGTAACTACTTGCTTGACTACTTCCGCTTAACCGCCGACAAGCGTTTGTTGTTCGGAGGTGGCGTGGTTTACGGCGCACGTGACCCAGAAAACATTGAAGCACTGATCCGTCCGAAGATGGAAAAAGTCTTCCCACAATTGAAAGGCATCAAGATTGATTACACCTGGACGGGTAACTTCTTGCTGACTTACTCACGCATGCCGCAATTTGGCTCGTTTGCAGACAACATTTACTACCTACAAGGCTACAGCGGTCACGGCGTAACGTGTACTCACCTAGCAGGTAAGTTGTTGGCTGAAACCTTGACTGGACAAGCAGAACGCTTTGACGCGTTTGCGGCTCTGAAACATTACTCCTTCCCGGGTGGCCGCCACTTCCAAATTCCGTTTACGGCAATGGGCGCGGCTTACTACAACCTACGTGACAAACTGGCGATTTAAGAGATAAGGAATATCCAATGAGCAAAGTAGTGAAATTTGCAGCCCTTCAACTGACGAAAAGCTGGGATCTGGAAGATAACTTAGCCAAAGCAAAAAAGGCGATTCGTGAAGCAGCACAAAACGGTGCGAACGTGATTCTTCCTCAAGAGCTGTTCGCCACGCCTTACTTCTGCAAAAAACAAGAAGCGAAGTATTTCGAGCTCGCAGAAGAGACGGCAAATAGCCACCTTATTCAGGAAATGAGCGCACTGGCGAAAGAACTCGGCGTGGTTATTCCTGTTAGCTACTTTGAAAAAGCGGGCAACACGTTTTTTAACTCGCTAGTGATGATAGATGCCGATGGCACGGTACTAGATAACTACCGCAAGTCACACATTCCTGACGGTCCGGGCTACAGTGAAAAGTACTACTTTAGCCCTGGCGATACCGGTTTCAAAGTGTGGCAAACCAAGTTCGGTAAGTTCGGTGCTGGCATTTGCTGGGACCAATGGTTTCCAGAGCTTGCGCGCAGCTTGGCTCTGCACGGCGCGGAAGCGATTTTCTACCCAACTGCAATCGGTTCTGAGCCTCAAGATCCAACACTGGACTCGCGTGATCACTGGCAACGTACAATGCAAGGTCACTCGGCAGCAAACCTCGTTCCAGTGATTGCGTCAAACCGAGTGGGCACTGAAGTCGATGATGGTATCGAGACGACGTTCTACGGCTGTTCTTTTATCACTGACCACACTGGTGCAAAAATTGCCGAAGCACCGCGTGAAGGTGAAACCATCATTTACGCAGAAATCGACCTCGCTACGACAGCGAAAGCGCGTCACGCGTGGGGCTTGTTCCGCGACCGTCGTCCAGACCTTTACACCAGCGTTGGCAAACTAGCTGTTTAAAGAGGCGTTAAAATGAAGTTATCGACAACACCAGCGCAGGATGGCTTCTATTTTCCGGCTGAGTTTCAGCCGGTTAGTGAAGTTTGGCTAGCGTGGCCAGAAAGGAAAGACAATTGGCGTGATGACGCATTACCCGCGCAAGAAACCTTCGCCAGAATCGCGAACTTAATCGCGGAAGTGACCAAAGTGTGTGTGGCGGTGTGCTCGCACAACTTTGACCGAGCTCGTCAAATGCTTCACTCAGATGTACGTTTGGTGGAAATCCCATTTAACGATGCGTGGATGCGAGACATCGGGCCGACCGTGCTTGTTAACCGAGCGGGCGAGCGCCGTGGGATTAGTTGGCAATTCAACGCGTGGGGCGGCGAATACAACGGGCTTTACGACAACTGGCAGCAGGACGATCTTGTCGCTGGCTCGGTGTGCGACATCATCGGTATAGATTATTACCGCGCACCGTTTGTACTTGAAGGTGGGGCGATTCACACCGATGGTGAAGGCACCCTTTACACCACAGAAGAGTGCTTGCTTAGTCCGGGGCGAAATCCGCAATTGAGCAAAGCGCAAATCGAAGAGCAGTTAAAGGTGTATCTCGGTATCGAAAAAGTCATTTGGTTGCCAAATGGTTTATTCAATGACGAAACAGACGGCCATGTTGACAACCTGATGCACGTTATCGCACCGGGTAAGGTGGTACTGAGTTGGACCGATGACTCAAGTGATCCGCAATACGCGTTGTCTCGTCAAGCGGAACAAGTACTGAAATCTCAGCACGATGCGAAAGGGCGCGAGATTGAAATTGTCCGTTTGCCATTACCAGGTCCGTTGCATTACAGCGAGCGCGAAGCCAATGGCATTGACGCCAGTTCAGGAATGAGTCGACAAGCTGGCGAACGTCTAAGTGCCTCTTATGCGAACTTTCTTATCGTCAACGGACATGTGTTCTTACCAATGTTGGATGAAGACACCGACGCTATTGCGATCGATATTTTGCAAAACGCGATGCCGGAATACCAAATCATCGCGATACCGTCGAGAGAGGTTCTACTCGGCGGAGGGAACATTCACTGCATTACGCAGCAGATCCCTGCTTAAACATAAGCTCGCCGCTGACTCAGCGGCGATGATGAGTTGTCAAAAGGAATGACCATGCAACAGATACAAAACCAAAGCCTTGTTTCGTTTATGGTAGCGAACCCACAACAGGGCATTGCAGTGACTAATCCGGCGACCGGAGAGCTTCTTGGGTACGCACCAGTCTCAACCGAAAATGACATTTTAAATAGCATTGAACGTGCCAGTGTCGCGCAGAAAGAGTGGGCGGCACTGCCAGCAAAAACGCGCGCTGGCATGCTCAATCGTTGGTTCCAACTCCTGCTAGAAAACAAATCCGATCTTGGCCGTTTGATGACGTTAGAGCAAGGTAAGCCGCTGGCTGAAGCTCAAGGTGAAGTGCTTTACGGCGCGAGCTTTATCGAATGGTTTGCTGAAGAAGCGAAACGTACCTACGGTGAGACGATTCCTGCGCCAAGTGCAGACAAGCGTTTGGTGACAATCAAACAGCCAATTGGTGTTGCCTGTGCGATTACACCTTGGAACTTCCCAATTGCGATGATCACGCGCAAAGCAGCGCCAGCTTTAGCGGCAGGCTGTAGCTTTGTGGTGAAACCATCTGAATCTACGCCGCTGTCTGCGTTTGCGGTTGCAGAGCTCGCCTATCAAGCGGGTATCCCGCGCGCTGTGCTGCAAGTGGTTCTAGGTGAAAATTCCCGTCAGGTAGGTGCTATCTTCACTTCACACCCGTTGATTCGTAAGTTGTCTTTCACTGGCTCTACTCAAGTCGGTAGCGTGCTGATGCAGCAAAGCGCGGTTGACATCAAACGTACCTCAATGGAGCTTGGTGGCAACGCGCCGTTTATCGTATTCGATGATGCGGATATTGATGCAGCCGTGGCGGGTGCGATGGCGTCGAAATTCCGTAACGCAGGTCAAACGTGTGTGTGTGCGAACCGTTTCTACGTACACAGCAAAGTGTATGACGAGTTCGTTGCTAAGTTCGACGCTGCGGTTCAGCAGCTCAACGTCGGTAACGGCTTAGAAGAGGGCGTAAACATCGGTCCTGTGATCAGCGAATCGGCAAAGCAAGGCATTCAAGCGCTAATCGACGGTGCTATTGAACAAGGTGCTAAGCCAGTTACAGAACTTAAAAAGCTGGATGGTCTATTTATGCAGCCAGTGGTTCTCAAAGACGTTACTCACGACATGAAGATTGTCTCCGAGGAAATCTTTGGCCCTGTCGCGCCAGTGATTCGCTTTGACAGCGACGCACAGCTGATCGAAATGGCGAACGACACCATCTATGGCCTCGCGTCGTACTTCTACAGCCAAAACATTCACCGTGTTTGGAAAATCGCAGAAGCGCTCGAATACGGCATGGTCGGCATTAACGAAGGCATGATTTCTACTGAAGTCGCTCCTTTCGGTGGTGTTAAGCAGTCCGGCATCGGACGCGAAGGCGCAAAACAAGGTATCGATGAATATATGGACGTGAAATATCTCTGCTTTGGCGGCAACTAATTAAGGACAAAACAATGACAAACCAACAACTACACGAAAGAAGAAGCCAAGTTATCGCTCAAGGCATGGGCGCACTGTACCCACTTTACGTCGAGAAAGCAGAAAACGCTTACGTATGGGATATTGAAGGCAACAAATACATCGACTTTGCAGCGGGTATCGCGGTGACTAACACCGGGCATTCTCACAAGCGCATTAGCGAAGCGGTAAAAGCTCAGTTGGATAACTTTTCGCACACCTGCGCGATGGTTACGCCATACGCGTCATTCGTTGAGCTGGCTGAAAAGCTGACAGAACTTGCACCAGGTGAGACTAAGAAGAAAGCGATCTTTCTTACTACTGGCGCCGAGGCGGTCGAAAATGCCGTAAAAGTGGCACGCGCTCATACAGGCCGTAGCGGCGTGATAGCGTTTAAAGGCGGCTTTCATGGTCGCACAAACATGACTATGGGGTTAACTGGTAAAGTTGCGCCGTACAAAGCGGGCTTTGGTCCTTTCCCGAACGAAATCTACCACGCGCCGTACCCAAATGCGTTTCACGGCATCAGCGTTGAGCAAAGTTTACAAGCGATCGACGATCTATTTGCTTGTGATATTGAACCATCACGTGTTGCGGCGATCATCTTCGAGCCAGTACAAGGTGAGGGCGGCTTCTACAAAGCACCTGAAGCGTTTGCACAAGGCTTGCGTCAACTGTGTGACAAGCACGGTATCATGCTGATTGCGGATGAGATCCAAACGGGTTTTGCCCGTACCGGTAAAATGTTTGCGACGGAGTACCTAGGCATTGAACCCGATCTAATGACAATGGCGAAAGGCATTGCTGGTGGTTTCCCAATCTCAGCTGTTGTTGGTAAAGCGGATGTAATGGACTCCGCACTGCCTGGTGGTTTAGGTGGTACTTATGCAGGCTCGCCACTCGGTTGTGTTGCTGGTCTTGAAGTGCTGAAAATCATCGAAGAAGAAGATTTGTGTGCTAAAGCGATGGGCATCGGTGAAGTGGTCAATGCACGTATGACCAAACTGCAACAATCTGTGCCTGCTATTGGTGAAATCCGTACTACGGGTGCGATGATGGCGATTGAATTTACTGACCCAGAATCAGGTAAGCCGCTACAAGAGATGACCAAATCGGTGATTTCTAAAGCGCAAGAAAATGGTCTTATCCTGCTTTCTTGTGGGGTAAAAGCGAACGTGATTCGTCTGTTACCTCCACTGACCATCGAATCTGACGTGCTAAATGAAGGCCTAGATAAGTTGGAAAAAGTGATTCTTGAAGTGGCGTAATTCACGCACTTTTAAATAGCAATAACAAATAAAGGAAGCGGTTGGCATCAATCGTTTCCTTTTTGTTTTTTAGCGTATCTGCTGCCTATCTAAAAAGTATTGCTCAAGATCCAAGTTGTCACTTTTATTACGGATGACTTAACAGTTGGGCTCGTTCTTACTTTTCACTTAGTCGCTACTTTGTTCTCCTCGAATGTGGTTTGGTGCTCACATTCTAAATCCCGACATCTGAAAGCCACTTGAGTCTATAATTTTATTGAGCGTCATTCCTCACTTTTTGGACTATAAAAATGAGATAGTATTCATATACCACTTAGGTTGCTTGACAGATTAGCAGGACGAACTTTGATAACAAAGAATACAAGGTATGCCATTTTACTCGGCTTAGTTCCCATCGCCATATTTGTAGTGGCCTTTCATTCGATAACCAACTTTTACGTCAACTCGGTAAAAGCGTCGAAAATAGATGCTTACGTAGATTATTTAAATCAAAGGTCTGCCTATTTGGACGGAGCAATAGTGAAGCAGATTGCTCAGTTAGATTTTACTTGTAGTGATAGTGATGTAAGAACTTTACGCGACCCACGTTTTTATAACCGTTACATTCGTTTTATTGCGATGACCACAGAAGGCGGAAAAACGTGTTCCACGGTTGGTAGTGAAGTGTCTCGCCCATCTAGTAGTGAACGATTTCAGATGGATGAGAACTTTTTCGCATCACTTATTTTGCCGCAACAGAATGACCAAATAGAGTGGATGGTCATTTATGATAATGAACACGTTGAAGTCTTCTGGGTGCTTGATAACAGTTGGGTTAACGAGGTAATAAAAACGCCTTGCAAAGACTGCCTATTTGTAGAGTTTAAGTATGATGAACCAATATTTGGTGATTTAACGATAAGCCGTGGCAAAGCGAATATTGCAGGAGAAGAAAACGCACTCTCAAAAGAGTTTTTCTTTTCAGGAGAGTCTCAAGCCAACATGCTCATCAAGATATACAGCGGTGAAAAACTTAAAAATTATGCTCAGGAAAGAGTACTTTTGTGGGGCGGTCTTGTAAGTGTGCTTGCTGGTCTTGCGACTGCCTTTGCATACATATCTGGTAAAAGCTTGAGAAAATCCATTACTGGTCTAATTGAAAATGGGATTAGTAATGCAGAATTTATTCCTTACTACCAGGCGATTGTCGATAGTCGCGATGGTAAGACAGTAGGATACGAAGCTCTGATTCGATGGTCGCGGCGTGATGGAATGGTGCCACCAAATATGTTTATTGGTGCTGCAGAAGAAAGTGGCCTGATTATCCCGATGACCAATCAGCTTATTCGTAAAATCATACAAGACTTAAGTGACTTGCCCGAGCATACGTGGGTCAGCATCAATATTGTTTCCTCCCATTTAGAGTCAGGCGTATTAACGAAGTTGCTGTCGGAGTTAAATTGGCCAATCTCGAATAGAATTCATTTTGAGTTGACCGAGAGAATACCAGTAAAAGACACTGAGGCCGCGAAAAAAGAGATTTTGTATTTAACGAATAAAGGCTACAAGTTCAAAATTGACGATTTTGGTACCGGATATGGTGGCTTTTCTTACCTACAAGATTTGGGCATCCGATGTTTAAAAGTGGATAAGATGTTTATTGATCCAATAGGATCTGACGACCAAAAATTGAAAGTGCTGGACTCAATTGTGTCTGCAGCGAACAAAGCGGAATGTGAGATGATTGCAGAAGGTGTAGAGAGCCAGGCTCAAGTCGAATATCTGGCTCAGCATGCGATTTACCTTATTCAAGGTTATGTTTACGCTAAACCAGAGCCCCTGACTAACCTTGCAAGCGCTTAATAGCCATAACGTCATAACATCCCGCTTTAAAGGTGCCAGTTTCCTAGGTTAGCGCTGATTTCTGCTGGTAGGCTCACACTTGAGGATTCCTAACACTCTCATTACTCCTAGAGTGTTAGGAATTAACGTTACTTAGGAGGAGAGTGCGGCTCTTTTCGTTTTGATTGACGTAATGAGCTGAGGTAGTAATGACATTACGATCATTCCCAGCATTAAGCTGTATTGCAGAGGAGTGAACGTTTCCCCCAATAGCAGTAGGCCCGAAACAATGCCTGCGACTGGGTTTGCAATACCACCAAAGGTAAAATCTACGACCGACATCCGCTGTAATAACCATACATACATGCCATACCCTAATGCGGTGTTCAGAATAATTACCCACAGTAACCCTAGAATATTCGTCATGGATACGTCCTGAACGACTGTAACATATGGCTCTGGATTGTTTATCGCCAGCACACTTGTTGCGATAGACATAATCACGCCACCCAAAATGAGCTGCCATGTTAGCACTGTCCACCAGTGCATTTTTGTACCTAGTGACTTTGTTACGCTACTTCCTATCACGATGCACATAATGGCGGAGATCATCGCAAGTAAGCCCACGGGTTCGAGAGAAATAGAGCTAGGATCAAATAAGAACCAAGCTAAAGCAATCAAAGTTGCGCCGCTTATCGCTTGAATGCCACTAGGCTGACGTTTGTAGACCGCCCAACCAAACAGCATCGCAAAAACGGGGACCGAAACCATACCAACACCAGAGATGGCAGAAGGAAGCGTCAACGCCATGACAAAAATGAGACCAAAGAAGCAAGCGATGTTGATGGTTCCTAAAACAAGCAGCACCTTCCACTCACTTCTTTTTGGAAACGAGGGCTTTATTGCCAGCAACAAAAGACCCGCAGGCAGTGCCCTTAGAGCGCCAAGTAAAACGGGAGGCCAGTCCGGTAGAGTAAACTGAGTAACAGCGTAAGTCGTCCCCCAAAAAAAGGCAGGAATCATCGCAAGTAAAATGTTCATGTTAAATATCTTTATGTAGAGATAATTAAATGTAACGATATCGGCAAGGTGGCTTTTTGTAAAGTATCTTTATGTTAAAATAAAAAACATATGATGTTTGGAGAGAAATAATGGATGCAATTGATAGAGTGGTAGAGCAGTGGGCTAGGGAGAAGCCAGACCTCGACACTGAACCGATGGCAATAATGGGTCGACTAATGCGAATTGCAAAACACATGGAATCTAGGGTCGCCGAGCTACATAAGAAGTACGATCTGAAAATGGGTGAATTTGATGTGTTAGCGACACTGCGTCGAGCTGGTTCACCATATTGTCTTACTCCCTCAGCGTTAATAGAGTCGATGATGCTCACTTCGGGTGCGATGACTAATCGCTTAGATAAACTAGAGAAGAAAGGGTTTATTACCAGAACCCATAGTAAAGAAGACCGACGTAGCGTCACCGTTGAACTAACAGAGCAAGGCTTAACCTTAATTGACAAGCTAATTTTGGAGCATGTAGACGTTCAGCAATCGTTATTGCATGGTTTAGAAGGCAATGAAAAAGCGCAGGTTAACCAGGCGTTAAAATTGCTATTGCCACAATTTGAATGAGAACGCAGAAGGAGGTAGGGGATATGAAAAGCAAAGAACTAGAACAATACTTAAGTACCTTCATGTGTGCAGAAAGCGATTTCCCATTTGGGCCTGAAGCGGTTGTTTACAAAATCAAAGGCAAGATGTTTGCCATCATTGCAGAGAGAAACGGTCGGGAGTATGTCAGCGTAAAAGTAAAACCAGAAGATGGAGAAGTCTTAACGTCGCAGTTTACGGACATTATCCCGGGTTATCACTTAAATAAGCGTCATTGGATAACGGTTTATTTTAACGGTGATGTCGAGGATGGGTTGATTCAAGACTTGTGTGAACGCTCTTATGCTCTTGTCGTTGCCAAGCTGCCGAAAGCACAACGAGCGTTGCTTGGTGAGTAATCGGCAACGCACTGGCCTCTGTTGTTTTGTCGCTCGTTGCTCGTAGCCTTTACGGAAAAATTCGCACCTTTTTCATCCTCGGGCTATATAAGAATAAGAAGGTGGAAAAGGGGAATGATATGCGAGCATTATCTGAATGGCTAAAAGAATACGGGGAGAGTCACCAAAACCCTATCAACCAAAAGATTCACACAATCGCAGTTCCAGGTATCTACCTTTCTGTGGTTGGACTTATTTGGTCGATTCCCCAGATTTCATTATTAGGCTTCGAACTTAATTGGGTTTGGGTAGCAGTGATCCCCACTTGGGTTTTCTATTTTCGTTTGTCTCTGAGCGTATTCATGATGATGATCGGCTACACATTAGCGTGCATTGGCCTTATTTGGTCTCTAGAGGTATTGATGTTGCCCGTTCTGCATATTTCTATGCTTTTGTTTGGCGTATTGTGGATATTGCAATTTATCGGTCACAAGATTGAAGGTAAAAAACCGTCGTTTTTTGAGGATTTACAGTTTCTACTCATCGGCCCGATTTGGGTGTTCAGAAAACACTAGCGACAAGCAAAATCAGGCATCATCCGAATGACACAAGACATATAACGTTCAGAGATTATGTAGCTCTTACTACAGAATACCTCTCCTTCTTATTGCCACGACAAGCATTCACTTTAGATACGCACTATGATTAAAGAGGTGCCAACGCACTTTACGCTATCGAGATACTTAAACTTACGGCAAGTTTACTTTAGGGGGATGAATGTACGACCGACAATATAAATATGCCTATTGGAGAGAAGAGCGTAAAAAAGGCAAATGGCACTATATATTAAAGTCCTTCTTTATGATTTGTTGTGCATTACTGCTTGGTAAAGTCATCGGTTTGTTCATTTTGGGAGAGCTGCATTCTTTAAGCGACATTTGGGAACAACTCCCTGCGGATGTTTTTATTATGATGCTCGTGGGCTTTCCAATTAGTGTCCTTGGTTGGTACCACGAAGAGTCAAAGTTTTTCCGGGCACTGCGACGCAAAGAAAAGCGGTTAAAAGGCAATCAAAACAAACCGAAATAGAGTAACCTTTGTCTCTGTTTGGATTGCCACTTACCTATCTGAACGATTCTATCCCTTCCAGTCGTTTAGCGTTTAGTTACGTGTTGCAAAAAGCCTTCTTAATACAGCAGCCCCAGTGTTGTGGAAATTGGTACTGTAAGAAACATTAAAAAACGAAGTTGAGCATTAGCGTATAAAGGCTCGCACTGTCATCCTTTGGGGCTGATGAAAACGCGCCAGAGCTATTATTGTAGGCGTTGAACCTTTGCCATTCTGCGTTCAGGGAAACGTTGTAATCTAGGTCATATCTCAACCCGAGTAAGAAACTGTCTCCACTTTTTTTATCCCGACTATTAAACTGCTGACCGTAAACAATATAAGGAGTCAGCTTGTTTACATTATAACTTGTTGTCGCGTACCAAGATGAGGAAAGATTGCTGGTCTGTCCTTCTGCCATAATCACAATGTTATCGAGCTCGTATCTTAACCCTAGAGAGAACAGATCGATCGTGTTGTTTTTTTCTGTTTCAACTAGACGGTCAATGATTGTGGTTCCGCCACCGGGAGTGGACTGCTCAATGTTAGAGAGCGTCGTTGTTTGATCATAATCGCCGTGGAGGTAGGAAAAATTCCAACGATAGCTCTCTCCGCTTAGCGTTAAGTTCATCCCTGCAGTATTGTTTGACTCAATTTCCAATTCAGTACGTTCATTGATGGTTACGTCACTATTGTCTTTAAACCCGACAAACGGCATGGCGGTAAGTACGACTTGCTCATTGAGGTCATGAATCCAGCGTGCAGATAGGCCGTTATAAGCCGTGATACCTAGAATGCTGTCATATACCTCATTCGGTGGGCGGGCTTGGGTAAAAGCGTGGCCGACATAGTTGTACTCAGACATCAAAAACAGTGGCAGTCTTAAGCGTCCTCCTCGTATTTCTATGTTTTGATAGGTATAAGCCAAATACGCCCACTCGAGCTGAGGCGAGCTCCAATGGTCTTGCGGGCGCTTTACGACTTGTGCGGATGCCCGAAATGCCTTGTGAAAATAATCGAGCTGCATGCCGAAAGTGGTATCGCAATCGAAACAAGATTCATCGCCAATAAAGCGGTTAACTAGTAACGTAGTTGGGTTATCGGATTTTGCCCACGAAGTAGAGCCAAAACCACTTAAAGAAAGTTGTTCTGTTAGTTCAATCGTGGCTGAGCTCGGAAAGGTCGCGATACTCAGCGATAACATGGTTAAATATTTTTTCATATCAATTCTCCGAGCTAACCACACATAAAACATGAGCATTACTAGGGACGCTCGATGTTGGGGCATAACCAATTCTATTCGGCTTCTCTTGCATCCATGCTATGAGGTCATCAATGCTGGAGCGTGCAATCACTTTTGGCGGTCTAGCTTTACCTGAAAAAGACAAGCTTGCCCAATGCGCGTTCATTTGCGCTAAATTTTTGTTGAGAAGATAACGATAGAACTCAGCTCTTTCTGTTGATGTCGCAGGCCAGTCAGAGAGTTCAATTCGCTGGCCTTGTAAAAGTTGCGTCTTCCCTCTGTACAACTTTCGCGCTTTATTGACAGTGAGCGGAGAGAATTCGTCATTAAATGAGAAAACGGCGTAGCTCTCTGCAGCGAGAGCTTGGCAATTTAATGAAAGAAGGGCAATCAGAATAAACAGATAGCGTTTTATGTAACGCAAAGGAAAAGCAACGCGAGAATGATTTCTACTCATAGAATCCACCTACATTGCTTGTTCAATTTGATACAACAGTTTTTCTTTGCGCACAGGCTTTGGTACGTAGGCATCCATTCCTGAATCAAAGCAGCGTTGAATATCATCATCAACGACGCTTGCTGTTAATGCGATAATGGGCGTCTTAGCTAATCCTTTACTCGCTTCATAAGCTCTAATTTGCCTAGAAGCTTCAAACCCATCCATTATGGGCATCATGCAATCCATCAAAATAACATCAAACTTTCCATCTTTTTGGAACATTTCGACTGCAATTTGACCGTTTTCTGCGACTTCGAATTGATAGCCTGCTTTAGATAGCAATAGAGAAGCCACTTTCTGGTTCACTCTATTATCTTCGACAAGCAAGATGCGTTCGGAGCGAATAGGCGTTACCGTTGCTTCTGGTTGCTCAGAACTTGCAGGTAGTTCATGAGTTTTATCGGGGGTGGTGTTCTCTTGGTGTGGTTCAGCAGGCGTCGTGTTGGAAACGCGTAACCCTATTGCCTTATCTAACTTCTCTTTAAGCAACCCTGCTTTAAACGGTTTGGGCACATAGTCATCCATTCCAACGTCAAAGCATTTTTGTATATCGTCATCGACCACACTTGCCGTTAGAGCAATAATCGGAATTCTGAAAGCGCGTTTTTCTTTTACTTCTATTTGACGAATTATTTGGGTGGCTTCAAATCCATCCATTACGGGCATCATACAGTCCATTAAAATTAGGCTGTATTGATTCTGTTGAAATTTCTCAACCGCTTCTTGTCCGTTTACTGCGACATCAAAGTCGAAGCCAGCTTTTGTGACGTGTAGCCCCGCGATTTTTTGATTGACCGTATTGTCATCAACGACCAAAATTTTCGGCAAAGATTTAACATGTTGCGCTGAAGTGCTCTCTTGTTGTGCGAGCGAGAAATTTGCCGCACAACTTTCAAGTGCTTTAATTAAGCGCTGCCCTAGTAGTGGTTGAGTGACCAAGGCGCTTATATTGTTTCTAAAGTCGAATTGTGGGCTATGAAGGTGCTTGATGAGGCAGACACGAATGTTTCGTTTACAAAGGCTTTCTATCTCATCGATATGCATCGCCGCTGCATTTGGTGATGCTTCTACATGAATAACGATAACGCGCTCGTTATCAATCCACGTTGGCAACGCACTTAAGGTATCTACTGACTGCGTTATATTGATGTTGAAAAAACTTAACTCGTTACGCAGTTTTTGTTCTAGTTGAGTACTGCTGCATACAATCCATATATCGTTGTGATTCAGAGCGTGATAAGCGTTAAACTCTTGCGTCACAACAGGAGCAGTTAGTTCAAAGAAGAAGCGACTGCCTTTACCTTTCTCGGATTCAAGTTGAATTTCTCCACCCATTAGCTCAACTAATTGCGTGCTAATGGCAAGCCCAAGTCCAGTTCCCCCAAATTGTCGGGTAGTAGAGTTATCCTCTTGGGCAAATGGAGCAAATATTTTCTTTTGCTGCTGGGCATCAATACCAATCCCTGAATCTTTAACAGAGAACTCGATGACCGCTTCACCATTTTTTATTTCGCGGGTGATGACCGATAGCTCTACACTGCCTTGTTCGGTAAATTTTACCGCGTTAGACATGAAGTTCATGACAACTTGGCGTATACGATGGTCATCCAACATTACGTGGTAAGGCGTGTTACGGCTAATGTTGACTTGCACATCGATGCCTTTTTCCTTTGCTTTCGGTGAAATGATAGAAGCAATGTCATAGATAGACTCTCGAACACAAGTTGAATGTGGGCTAATGAGCAGCATCCCAGATTCAATTTTTGAGAAGTCTAGAACGTCATTAATTAAACTTAAAAGCAGTTGGGAGGAGGTTTCAATCGTGTCGACGTAATCGCGTTGTGTGGCAGTCAGGGAAGTATCGGATAAGACTTCAGAGATACCAATAACGCCATTTAGCGGCGTGCGGATCTCGTGGGACATGTTGGCCAAAAAGCTACTTTTGGCTTTACTCGCCTTAATTGCATCATCTTTTGCTTGTTCTGCATCTTCTTTAGCTTGTGTGAGCTTTAGTCTGGACAACATCCGCTCATCACTAAGCTTTTTTACCTCTCGAGCAAACTTACTCAGCTCGTCTTTACCCTTTATTAGTTGAGCAAGAGGTGAATTTTCAGTGTTACTTTGTTCATTGCTTTCGTTACTGAGAAATTTGAGGACTAGATTCAAGTTTCCAGTAACTTTTCGCACCAATCTTAGCGTTAAACTTACGACCAACAGCGTTAAAAGGCTCATCATTGCGATAAAGGTAAAGCGGTGCTGTGTCGTCGTGTTGATTGTCTTTGATATATCATCACTCAGCTGTTGTTCCATTTTGTCGTCAACACTTTGTAATAACGATAAGCGTTTGTTGAGTGCAGATAACCCCGCATCAATCTCATCCGGGGTTAATGATTTGAGTTGAGCTGGTTGCAATAAATAAGCACGAAACTCTTGGCTTTTGATAAAGACTTCACCCGTAAACGTCTCAATGAGCAGATCTACTTGTTGTTGATTGGCATTTAGCGTCACAAAACGCTCTAGAAATAGTTGTTGGTTCTGGATTAAAGATTGGATAGAAGCCTGTGTTGTGAGGTCGTACTCGTTATTTTCCTCTGAAGATCGAATCAAATATTCGCTTAATCTATGCTCTTCAGTGGACCAAAACATTAACCATTCAAGTTGCATCAAAGAAGAAAGGTGAGTGTTTGTTTCATAACTCACATTTCTAAAATAGACTTTGTCTAAGCTCATGAGGATTTCTTTGAACGTATCAGCGCGCCACTCTGCCGCATCTAACTTTTCTTCTTGATTTTGCGAAGAGAGCATCGAGAGGGTTGCTTCCTCAAAGCTTGTCAACTGGTTTAGTATCTCAGCGTTTTCACCGAATACTGGTGCAGCGGTGTCGCGTAACAATTGAGATATCTGCTGAGTTTTTAGTTGCTTATCTATTACATCAGGGTTATTCGGTAGGTGATAAAGCGAAGATACGCGGTCGATGTAGACAGAGAATAACTGTGCTTTTTGTAGTTCCTGAGCCTGGATAGAAAGGCTTTGTACATGTTTACCCGCGAGGACAAGCAACAATAAAATTGGCAGCAAAACCAACCCAAATAGCTTTTGTTTTACCGACAGGTTGTTCCAAGAAAAGATTCCTACCACGCGCATTTCCATATCCAAGAAGTTGATATGAAAAGTGTAGTTTATTTATCTCAGATGTTAGATTTTAAGAGAAAATTCATATTAATGAGGTGGGGGAAGTGTGACCGATATTGCATTACGAGTACTAACGCGCTAAGCGGCAATAGTTAACAAAACGGCGTTCTAAGCAAAGTGATTGACGCTTTGAGCGCCACTCTCTCGTTGGTATTCAAATGCAATCAATTCCTCGGCAGGTACAGGTCTACCTAAGAAAAAACCTTGTACGACGTCACAGTGGAGAGACTCCATTCGTGTGAGTTGAGTTTGAGTTTCTACGCCTTCGGCTACTACTTTCATTCTTAGGTTGTGAGCCATGGATACAATCGCGCGAACTAATGAATCGTCTTGATCGCTTTTTCGGATTTGAGCGATAAATGAACGATCAATCTTGAGACCGTCAAAAGCCATATGTTGTAGGTAGGCAAGGGCTGAATACCCCGTACCAAAGTCATCTAGCCAAACTTCCACTCCGATACTTTGTAGTTTTTTAAGCACATATTGAGCTTTCTCTGTATCATCAATAAAAAGTGACTCTGTCACTTCAACATGAATGGTTTGAGGGGCGACATCATGTCGTCGTAAATACTTAGAAAATAATTGACTTAAATCTTGGCGATAGATTTGTCTTGGGGACAAGTTTAGTGCGATGTGAAAATCAGTATCGAAATGTTCTGCCCACATTGCCCGCTGAGCAACTGCCGTCTCAATGATATGTTCTCCAAGCTCCAATATTAAATCACTTTGTTCTGCGATCGGGATAAACGATTCTGGACTGATATAACCTTTCTCGGGATGATTCCACCTAACCAATGCTTCGACCCCAATTAGGCGATAGGTTTTTAGATCAAATTGTGGTTGATACCACAGCTCGAATTGAGACAAGTCACGTACTGAACGACGCAGTTCTCGTTCTATGTATAAACGTTGTTTAATCGTTTCATCAAACGTGGAATCGTATATCGTCATAATGTCTTTACCGCGTCTTTTGGATTCCTGCGCCGCAAGAGAAGAAAGCTGTAAAAGAGACTCAGCGTTTGAACCAAATTCTGGATACACAGCAACTCCGAGGCTTGCCGTAATTTGAATATCGTTCTCTTCCAAACTAAAGGGAGAGAGTAGTTGGCGATGAATAGCGTGCGCTTTTTCTCTAGCTTCATGATTGTCCGAGCACGGAAAGGCCAGTACAAATTCGTCCGCACCTACTCGACTTACGATGGTAGAAAGGCGGTAAAGCGGCTTAAAATAACTCGGCAAACGGCCTTGAAGCTCTGAAGCAAGATGGCCTAGCAATTTATCCCCAATGTTATGTCCGTAGTTATCGTTAATGTGCTTAAAGTCATCCAAGTCAATAAACACAACCGCAAGTGAGGGGGATTTGTGGTCAGTTATTTGCGTTTGAATATCAATGAGTAACTTTTCTCGGTTTGGCAGGGAAGTCAGAATATCGTGGTACGCCATGAACTCAACTCGGCTGGTGTATCGGTTCACTTTGTTTGACATTTTGTTGTACGCCGAAATAAGTTCTCCCACTTCATCTTTGCTTTGTATGTCGGTGACTGGCAGCGCTTGGGTATTTGACTCTGAAAATTGATCTTTTAGTTGCTTGAGTGGCTTAGTTAACGACCGCCCCAAAGCATAAGCGATGATGCTACCGAATAGAACGGATATCCCACTGATCGTTAGCAGCAAGTTAAACATCTTCTGTTTATCGTTTGAGGTAATCGCTTGGACTTGTTCAATGTTCTGTTCTTTCTCTTCCAGTAGATGTATCAAGTTAAGCTCAAGATATACCGCCCCAAGAGTAATGTTTGATTGCTGAATCGGCGCTGCGATCTCCAACTGATGCTTGGAAAAGGAAACGAGAGTTCTAGATTCTTCTATTGCTTTCAAAATAAAAGGAGAGCGGTCATGAGGTTGGGCAAACATCCTTAGCTGAGTAGTGCCGTCGTGAAAGATTAGCCCTTCATTGTCAACAACATGTATTTTCGAGACATCTGGCTGGCTCAATGTTGCCTTAATTTGCTCATACGCTTGACTGATATTGTCTGTATAGAGTGGATCAAAAAGCTGTTTTGATAATAGCTCTGCATAAACCAACCCTTTTTGCTTAACGTAAGATTCTGTTTTTTCTTGAGAGTTGTTCGTGATTTGTTGAGTTAAGCTATTTGAATACGCATCGTAACCGTGCATGTATAACGCAAGATTTATCACCACAACAAACAAGACAACGAACATTGTCGAGCAAATGTATTTGGTTTCGAGTGAGAGCTTTTGAAACATCAATCCACCTTCGGTAACAAGTGAACTGACTTGCGCACTGTACTTAAGGAGGCTCGCATTTCTGGAGTAAGCGCGCTGAATTTTTTGGTGTTCTGAAACTTTTTAAGTGCGAGAGAGCCTTCGTGAGTTGTATCCATATCAAGCAGTATTGACGTGATTTTACGCTGTTGCTCTAGGCTCATGCTTGGAGAAGCGAGAATTAAGTCCCTGGGTATTTCAACAGAACGAGAAAAAATCGCTAGTTTGTCTTTCATGTTCTCTGGCAAATCTTTGGGATTGTTCCAGTTGAAGTTACTGAATGCTCCTGCTGCAACTCTCTGTTTATATACCCATACAGATAGGTTGATTTCATTTGACTGAGCGAGTTGCTCATCAAGGAATAAATAACCAATACTGTCTTTGGCCGGTTTGTCATCAGGAGAGGGAAGGTATTGGAGTTTTTCTCCGTGATTCAGCAATGTAATCGCAGGTAGGTAATAGCTGCTGGTAGACGTGCGCTTTTCGAAAACAAGCGTTTTTCCTCGCAGGTCAGAAAATGACTCAATGCCACTCTCTTTATTAGTAAAGAACACCGTATGATATTTTTGCAGGCCTTTTTTCCATCGTATAGCAAGGACTTGGCTATTAGACTGCTTTTCTAAGGTCATCGCATTAAAGGGGGTCGCCGTTGCAATTTGAACGGTGCCATTTTCAAGCGCAACCGCGAGCTGACGATAATTTTTAAATACCTTTACCGCCCCTTTTGCGTAACCATATTCAGCCATATTTTCAGTTACATACTGAGTAAGGGGCGTCGCTTTTTTGATTTTGCTTTGGGCTTTATTGGACACAATGCCAAATGTGAATGTTTTCTCAATATTTTCTTGTGCACTGACGACAAAAGGTGAACTCAGCAAAGTGAGTAATAACAGAGTGCAGGCAGGTTTCATCCGGCTTCAACTTCCTTCTGGTGCATGTCAGTAATATTTAGTATTTATCAATGTGCCGAAATCAATCTTAAAAACAGTATGATGTACAAATTTCGTTGTGTGCGCACTTTTTATAATGTGACTTGGTCACTTATTCCGTTCAAATAGTACCGAATTTGACGTTTATGTACAGGATGAATGTATCACCGTGAGTCTGAATTCACTGGATTCTTGGTCAAGCGCTGTATTGGCTGTGAGCTAATGCGCCTTATGTATCGCTATTTTGTACTAAGAAAATTTTTCCAATTGTTTTTGATACTTTTTCTCGAGAGCTTCATTGCCTGCTGCACGTTCAAGTTGAATCATGAGTTGCAAAGAGGGCTTCTTCACGCCATACATTTGATTGAATCTCATTAATCGAATTCTAGCTTCAGTATAATCACCGCTATCAATTTCTATTTTAGCGAGTTGCAAAATCGATTTTGGTCTATGGGGATCATGATCGATGGCTCTAGTAAAGTAGTATCTCGCTTTGTCTTTATCTTGTGATTTTAGAGCACAAAAAGCTGCATTCTCATAGCTCGCTGGAATAAGGTAGTAATAAGGCTGCTCAATGGCTCGATTAAACATCTGATCGGCTTTTTCGAAGTCACCTCGCTTGCAAAGAAAAGTACCGTAGTTATTGAGCACATTTCCGTTTTTAGTGTGTTGGCGTAGAGAGCGTTTATACATCTGTTCGGCTTTAATATCTTCACCAACCGTTTCGTAGTAGTGAGCCATAGATAATTGCGCGCGATAGTATTGAGGTGCGTGGTTTAAGGCTTGTTGTAAGTTATCATGCGCGCGAATCATGTTACCGCCGTCTAAATAACCTAGGCCAAGTGCGATACGTGATTCTGCCATTGCCACAGGATCGGCTTTAACGACAGGGCTTCCATCTTCTTTCACCGTCACGCAACCCACGAGTGCAAACTGAGACAATAATATTAGTGCACCGAGCTTTGCTGTTTTCATTCTTTATCCCTACATCCCTGAATCTTTCTGCATGATATGAATTACTTAGCAAAAGCCTATTGAGGAAAAAACACTATGCGATCAGGTTTGCAAACTGTTATGAAAAAGCCGCCATATGGCGGCTTGGTTCACATATTACATTTCGGTAATGATGAGTGCTTTGTTTGCTTATTTTGAAGCTAATCGTCTTTAGTGAAAGCATCTTCACTGAAGTGATCGAGGTCGTACGGTGTTTGCTGATAAACACAGTAGTTCAGCCAGTTTAAAAAGAGGAGGTGTCCATGGCTTCTCCAGCTTGCAATTGGTGGGTTATCTGGGTTGTTGTTTGGGTAATAGTTGACAGGAATAGCGGGCTCCATACCTTCGCTTAAATCTCGGATGTATTCATTATGTAAAGTGTGAGAATCATACTCAGGGTGTCCTGTGACAAAGACATTTCGTTTGTCTTTTGTGGTGGCCAAGTACACACCTGCGACATCCGATGTCGCTAAAATGTCTAAGTCAGTATGCTCTTCTAGAAAGTGAGGCGAAAAATCTGCGTAACGCGAGTGAGGAGCCAAAAACGTGTCATCAAATCCGCGTAAGATAGGGTGAAACTGATGATGGATTTGATGATGATACACGCCTGAAAGTTTTTCTTTACGCGTTTTTTTAGGTAGATCGTAGAGTAGCTTTAACCCTGCTTGCGCAGCCCAGCAAACATAAAGAGTGGATGTCACATGATCTTTTGCCCACTCCATGATGGTTTTGAGATGATCCCAATAAATGACATCTTCAAATTGCACCAAACCTAATGGAGCCCCAGTAATGATCATGCCATCGAAGTTTTTATCTCGCACCATTTCAAATTGGCGATAAAACGTGTCTAAATGTTCAGTTGGCGTATTTTTACTCGGGCGGTTATCAATGCGCAGTAATTCGACGTTAACCTGTAGTGGGCTGTTTGAGAGTAGACGCAGAAACTGAGTTTCAGTCTCTATTTTTTTTGGCATCAGATTAAGGATCAGCACTCTTAAAGGACGTATTTCCTGACTCGCTGCACGCGTTTCACTCATCACGAAGATGTTTTCTGTCCTTAATACATCGGTAGCTGGTAATTGATCTGGAATTCTAATTGGCACGACTTTCTCTCCCTAAGCATAGTCAATCTAGACGTCTATACTTCTAAAGCTAACTTAATTAAGTTTAGATGTCGATACGAAATCCGACTTTTCAATCTACTCTTTACATTATGGTAAACCGTACTCGGGGTTGTCACACAATTGTGACTAAAGCAGAGTTTCTGATGAGATAGGTTTGAAACGCAGTGTGTACTATTTGCTGGTAATTATGCGATCACGTTAATATGTGAAGGTGACTTCGTAGTAAGGAAGTCTCAAATTAATGAGCCATACTAAAAACAATCAGCTCACCATTTTGCATTAATGTGCATGTTTGGAAACATCGTCAGTGGAGGACATTATGTTCGGTATTTTCAAGAGAAAGACAAAGATTCAGAGCATCGCTCAAGAAGTTCCTTGCGTGCTACTGCATTCGTTTGGTGATAAAGACATTTATACGCCGGAAGAGATTGATCAAGCTCTTCAAAAGCTGGGTTATGATAAGAGCAAGGATATCAGTCATTATCAGTATGCGTATGGAATGTTTGCCGATGAAGCCTCTTACGAGCTCCTAGAACTAACGGATGAGCTAGGTAATTATGGTCATTTCCAACGTGAAGTAGGTAAGATGCTACTCAATACACCTGAGCCGATTGATATGCATATCTACTTTGAAATTTCTCGTCAGCACCAAAACGTCAGCCTTTCACCTGGTCATCAAAAAGTAAGCGAAAGTGATGGTGTGTAAACATCGTTAGTGGTATTCCATCGTGAGATGAGTTGGGTATAATGCGCGGCCTAATTATCCGGACATGTTGTCGGTTACATTTCTGTTGAGCGTTAATGCCTTATGTTCAAAATGCTTGTCTCTATGCCACCAATGTTGGCGCTGTCGATAGCGATTGTATGTGAAGTGATTGCCACTTCTTATATTCCCAAAACAGAGCAATTTACGAAAGTAATGCCGAGCACAGTCGTTTTGATTGGTTACGGCATCGCTTTCTTCTTGCTTTCCGTCACAGTGCAAACAATGCCTGTCGGGGTTGTTTATGCCATATGGAGTGGTGCTGGGATCGTTTTGGTTGCGACGGTTGGTTACTTTGTTTACGGACAGCGTCTAGACTTACCAGCCCTAGTTGGTATTGGGTTTATCATCGCTGGTGTGTTGATCGTAAATTTATTATCCAAAACAGTAGGGTACGAATAACGCCACTCTACTTGTTAAGTGAATAAGAAGCCGCAGCGAGAAATTGCTGCGGCTTTTTAGTGCAAATTCAATCGCTAATGGCGAGTATTGATATGATGTCTTATTGTTGCATTCATCACGGTCGCATTATGTGATTGAAAAACAGGCATTATTTAGCGCATTGAAAATACAAAGTTATGTTTCTTCAAACTTTAGGAAAGGGCAGTAGATAAATCACTCCGATAGATGTTAACGTGGCGACTCATCTTCACTGCTTTTTCATTCCCTACATATTTCTGCAAAGTTCTTATTGTGTAGTGTGTCGAAGAACCATAGAATCCGCGCGCTTTAATTTATGTTATTAGCGTTATCAATGATAAAAGTGCAGTCCATTATCATTGTTTTTATCACTTATAGATGGGCACATCTGACAATACTTACATGAACAAATACAAAAAGCCTGCATTCAAGGCCGAATTTCTTTTGCCTCGTTACTGGGGAACGTTAATTATCATTAGCGTGATGTACTTACTTAGCCTCCTTCCTTTTAAAGTTCAACTAGCTTTGGGACGCAACATTGGTCGTTTAGCTATGCGACTCATGAGAAAACGTCAAGTTACGATCAGACGCAATCTTGAGCTTTGCTTCCCTCATATGGAAAAATGCCAACGCGAAGCAATTCTAAAAGACAACATCGACAATACTGGCATCGCACTTTTTGAGACCGCAATGGCATGGTTTTGGTCAGATAAACGGGTAAACAAACACGTCACGATAAAAGGCATGGAGCATCTAGAGGCTTTAGAGAAGTCAGGCAAAGGTGCATTAATGTTGGCCGTACACTCAATGAATCTAGAGTTAGGTGCTCGAGCTTTTGGCATTAAAAAGTCTGGAACCGGTGTTTATCGCCCAAACAATAATCCGTGCTTTGATTATTTTCAGTATAAGGGACGCTCTCGCTCTAATCGTACACTGATTGATCGTAAAAACGTCAAAGCCATGCTTGAAGCACTTAAAACGGGTGAGCGGGTTTGGTATGCACCGGACCACGATTATGGTAACCGACGCTCGACATTTGCACCGTTATTTGCCGTTAAAAATGCTTGTACTACGACAGGTACAAGTTTGTTGGTTGATTCTACAGATTGCGCCATTGTGCCTTTTACGATGGTAAGAGGAAAAGACGGACACTATACCCTAACCATTAGTGCGCCCGTCGAAGGTTTCCCGAAAGAGGATCATCAACGCGCCGCCGCATTCGTGAATCAAATAGTTGAAACATCAATCATGGCAAGTCCGAGTCAGTATATGTGGCTTCATCGTCGGTTTAAAACTAGACCAGAGGGTGAGGACTGTTTGTACAAGCCTAGGCTCATCCCTAGCTTGGCATAACACATAGAGAGCCTACAAAAAGCCCAAGGAACGTACGAACCTTGGGCTTTTACTTTCTATTCTTTTCGCTTTATAAGTAGCGATCTTTTAGGTGAGCTTGAAAGTGTTTAGCATTCAGTGTTTCACCCGTGGCTTGTTTTACCAACTCATCAGTGGTGAATAAGCTACCTTTACTCCAGATGTTTTCCGAGAGCCAATTGAATATCGGAGCTAAGTCGCCAGAACGAATAACCGCATCTACATCGACGGTTTGTTTCATTGCTGCCATAAATTGTGCAGCGTACATCGCACCGAGCGTGTAGGACGGGAAATAGCCAAAACTTCCATCTGTCCAATGGATATCTTGCATACAGCCATTTTTGAAGTTTCCTTCGGTTGATAGCCCCAAGTACGCTTTCATCTTTTCGTTCCAGAGTTCTGGTACATCTGTATGTTTGATTACGCCGTTCATGAGATCTCGCTCAATTTCATATCGAAGAATAACGTGAGCAGGATATGTGAGTTCGTCAGCATCTACGCGAATAAAGCCTTTTTCTACGCGAGTGTAAATTTTGGCTAAATTGTCTTTTTCGAATTCACTACCAGAAAAATGGTTAGAAGCCAGTCGAGCGAGGTGATCGATAAACGCGCTGCTTCGTCCTATTTGCATTTCAAAGAAGAGTGATTGTGATTCATGAATACCCATAGAGCGAGCTTCTCCCGCGGGTGTTCCTGATAAATCTTTTGGTAGCCCTTGCTCGTATCGAGCATGGCCAGTTTCGTGGACAATCCCCATCAATGATTGGACAAACTCGTTTTCATTATAACGTGTCGTAATACGCACATCTGTCGGTACACCGCCACAAAATGGGTGGGTACTCTCATCAAGTCGACCGTGTTCAAAATCGAATTGAAGCAGTTTCATGACTTCCAAACCGAGCGCTTTTTGCTTTTCCGCAGGGTAGTGTGCAGTTGGCAATAAGATGTTGTCTGATTGTTGTTTTTCAAGCGCTTCATCGATCAAAGTAGGAAGCCAGGTTTTCACGTCAGCAAAAAGAATGTCTAACGACGCAGACGTTGTGCCAGGTTCATAAACATCGAGCATGGCATCATAAGGAGTCGTGCCATTTGCTTCGGCTCTAATTTGCGCTTCTTCCTGCGATAGCTTTACGACTTCAGCCCAGTTCTTTTCAAAACCAGCCCAGTCATTTTCTCCACGTTGCGTACGCCATGCATGTTCACATTTGGAGCCAGCAAGAGATTGAGCTTGAACTAATGATTCTGGTAGTAAGTTAGCTTGCTGCCACCCACGCTTCATTTCTCTTAGGATAGATTTTTCTTTTGTAGACAGCGTCTCTTCTTCTGCCTGAGCGAAAAGCTCTCCCAAGTGCGGTTGAGTCATTAAAGAATGGATATGTACATCGAGCTCTGCCGTGGCATTCGATCGTGCTTCAGCGCCACCAGGTGGCATGACCGCTGCTTGATCCCAATCTATGATGGCAGATAGATGCTCAAAATTTGCCACTTTTTTGGAATGTTCAACGAGTTTTGTAAATGCGTTCATGTGACTACTCTTATTCTTTTGTTCTTTCCCTAAACACCCGATAACGGGTCCTTCATATGGTGTTGCACTAAGCAACCTGCGTTAATTTACTAATAATTAACAATTAACTCCAACCCATTGTCCATAAACTCACCCAGTTGTATAGCTCTCTTAAAAAAGAAGCTTGCGAATCTTGTGGATTGGCGGTATTGATGAAGGATTGACAATTAATTATCACGATAATATGGATATTTTGAATTTCGAGGCATTTATTATTGCCATTACGATTTTAACGTTAACGCCAGGTTTAGATACTGCACTTGTTATCCGTAACACTAGCCGATCGGGCCTAAAAGATGGATGTACAACCAGTCTAGGGATTTGCTTTGGCTTATTCGTACATGCTTTTTTTTCTGCGGTTGGTATCTCGGCGATTCTTGCGCAATCTGCAGAGTTGTTCCAAATCGTAAAAATGATTGGCGCAGCTTATCTTATCTGGCTTGGTTTGAGCAGTTTAAAAGCGCTAATGTCGTCGAAAGATGGATTGACCGTGACCGAGCAGATTCACGAAGTGTTTAATGGTAAGCGCTCTTTTAGAGAGGGCTTTCTTTCTAACGTCTTGAACCCGAAAACGGCGGTCTTCTATTTGGCTTTCTTGCCACAGTTTGTGAATCCAGAAGGTTCACCCTTGCTTCAATCAATGATGATGGCATCTGTACACTTTGCTATTGCGATGGTTTGGCAGTGTGGTTTAGCTGGCGCGCTTAACTCGGCTAAAAATCTACTAAAGAATGCAAGCTTTATGAAGTGGATGGAAGGCGCGACGGGCGCAGTATTAGTCGCACTTGGTGTGAAGTTATTAATTGAAAAACCCGTTTAATGCGTAATATTTATCGATTGTTGATACTACTCGCTGTATTTATTGTGGGGATAGGTGCCGCTGTCGCTTGGCATACGTGGCCACAAGTACAGTTTGCGCAACGCGGCATGATCTGGTCTTGGCACTGGGGCTACTTCGAGCCTTTTGCTAATGGAATACAACAAACGCGAACTCAAGACACTAAACAGTTATTGCTCAGGCGTGTGTATTTGCATGACGCTATTGTCGTTTTTGTTTCGACAACTATGGACAATAAATTTGAGGTCGACGTTGTAAAAGAGCAAACCTGTGAACCTAAAACGACGACTTGGGCTTCGGTCTCTGTCAATCATCAACGTGTCAGGCATGTACCTATGGTGTGCGATGCGTTTGGGCAAGGCTACTTTTATCGCTACATCGGGAAACATCTGGAATCGATTGAGGTTGGTGTCGGCGACTCGTTTGTAACAGAAGCATTTTTAGACTGGCCGCTATCAGAGTTGAAAGCGGATCAATTCAAGCAAAAAAATGCGAAGTTTTTTGAAGAACGTGGAGAAAACGTTGAGCATCAATGGTTGAGAGATTAACCATTTAACCGAAGATAAATAAAGCCCGCTAAATAATAGCGGGCTTTATGTTTTTACCATTTCTAATGTGCTTTGCTCTCTGTGACTGACAGTTTGTGACCGCAAACCTGCCGTTTCACTAAGCTTTCACTGCTTCAACTTCACCTGATTGCGATGTTGAGCTAAAGAACAGTTTGGTTTCTGCCAGTACGACGTGACGCAGTGCGATCAAACCAATTAAGTTAGGAATTGCCATCAGACCGTTTACGATATCAGCCAGTAGCCAAATCATATCGAGGTGAAGGAATGCACCAGATGCCACCAAGCCGACGAAAATCAGTTTGTATGGAAGCACAGCTTTAGTTCCGAACAGGAACACAACGCAACGCTCACCGTAGTAGTTCCAACCAAGAATGGTGGTAAAAGCGAAGAACATCAAACCGATTGAGACGAGCATAGGGCCAAATGTATCTGCATTTAAACCCACCGCAAAAGCATGAGTCGTCATCGCGGCACCTGCAAGGTCACTTTGCCATGCACCGGTCAGGATTAGAGCAAGGCCTGTCATGGTACAAATAATGATGGTATCGAAAAAGGTACCCGTCATTGAAATTAGGCCTTGTTTAACACAAGAGTCTGTCTTCGCTGCTGCTGCTGCCATAGGCGCGCTACCCAAACCTGATTCATTTGAGAACACACCGCGAGCGATACCTGATTGGATTGCCAACATGATGCTTGCACCTAGAAAACCACCAGTCGCTGCTGTTGATGTAAAGGCTGAAACCAGCACTAATTCAACGGCATTGAACAATTGGTCTGCATTCATGATGATCACGCTTAAACACGCCAACACATAAAATACAGCCATGGTAGGAACCACTTTTCCTGCAACGTTAGCAATGGATTTGATGCCACCCAAAGTTACGAAAGCAACCAAAAGAGTTAGTACAAAGGCAGATAGCTCACGGTTAACACCAAGAGATATCTCACTTGCATCCAGAATCGCGTTTACTTGTGGAAACGTACCGATACCAAAACAAGCAACACCCAAAGCAAACACTGCAAACATGATCGCGAGAGCTTTTGAGCCAACACCGTATTGCAAGTAATACATTGGGCCACCAATCATTTGGCCTTTATCATCGACTCTTCGATACTTAACCGCCAACAAACATTCGGCGTATTTAGTCGCCATTCCGAAAAGGGCAGCGAGCCACATCCAGAATAGAGCGCCTGGTCCACCGAGTTTGATTGCTGTGGCAACACCAACAATATTACCAGTACCAATTGTTGCTGAGAGTGCAGTACAAAGAGCTGCAAAGCTAGAAACGTCACCTTGAGTATTAGATGACTTATCTTTACTGAATACCATCGCTAGCGCTGTTGGGAGGTGTTTAAACTGGATCAAGCCAAGGCTAAAAGTGAAGTAAACACCTGTACCCACTAGCAAAATAAGCAGCGGTGGACCCCAGACAAAATTATCGATGGTTTGTAGTAAAGATTGTAGGTTGTTCATGATTTCCCCTTAATAAAACAACTAATAAGGAGAAGAGGGAAAGGACGAGATCAACGATCTCTAAAAGAACTAAGCTATTGGTTGTAGGCGGGAAGGCCAAGCAAAATAGTTAGGTTGTAACTTTCCACTCCTCTGTCCTTTTGCCTGAGAGTTTCACCTTGCGTGAGTGCAAGACTTGCTCCTTCGGCGACCGATTTAACGGTTCTCTCCAGAGGTTCCTCCAACTACAGTCCCCGCTACCTAGGTAGCACCTGAAATAGTTAATTCTTCGGCGAGTTATGCTAATCAAATGTTAAAATTTGATTAATAACCACTCTCCTGCAGTCTTCATCGGAACAATTACTCAATTAAATGAGTAAAGGTTAGTTAATGATGCTGGTCATCATTAACGTGTGAACTTTATCATGTTTTTGGTCCATTTCAACACCCTATGTCAATTTATTCTTAATGAAATAACCTCATCTATTTTCATGAAGGTATGTTTGTCAATCTTTTTGTGCGAGTCACGGCATAAATAAAATTTATTGGGTTAGGGAATGGAACCCAAAAACACTTCAGAACGATAAATGTGTTTCGATTGTTACGACATAAGTTATTCAATTAAGGACACAAAATTGATTAAAATCGGAGCACTTATTTTAAAATCTACGCTAAGTTGACCTTATGGTACGTATAAATGGGTTACAATGAACCTTTGTGAAACAGTCTACGGACCTAGGCAGTTTTTCATGAGTGGACAAGGAGGCGGTATGACCAGATTATTAGCCATTGCGGTGTTGATTGCAGTAGCATTTGTGTTGTTTCGTTATCGAACCAATGAAAAAGTCCAAAAAGCGACCGTTATAACATTAATTGGCGCATTTCTGATTTATACAGCATCAATTATGTTTGCGGAATTGATCCGCTAGCAAAGTAAAAGAGTCCTTGGAGTAGTATACGGTGAGTTCTCAGAACAAAATGGAAGAGCAAGACGACGTAGTTGTCATTGAAGAGCGTGACAAACGTACGCATATCTATATCGCAATCGCTGCGGTGTTAGGCTTGGCATTTGGTGGCCTTGTTGGATCGGTTGTCACTGCGAACAAGTGGGAATCGACTTACCACGTATTAGAAGAAAAGTATCAAGCACTAACGCAAGATAAAACCCAGTTGGCATCTCAAGTAAAAGTGCGTGAAGAGGCGCTTGACCAAGAAATACAAAACCAAGTTAGTGAGTTACTCGCCGCGAAAGATGAAGCTCATCAGAAAGCACTTAAGAAGTTGCAAAAGCAGTTGACTGAGGTCGAGAAGGTCAACTTGTCACTAGAGTCTCAATTGAAGCAGCAGGCAGATAAGATCAACACGACGAAGTCAGAAAATGAGAAGTTGAGTCGTCAAGCGGATATGCAAGCGACTATGTTTGAGCGGTCCCGCGAAGTATTCCAGAAAGAGCTAAAAATTTCGCAAGAATTAGAGTCTCTCGAGAAAGAACGGTCGAAATTATTACCTAAGATTGAGAAACTCAAGAAAGAGTGTGACGTATTTTTAGAAGGCAAATCTTGGGACGTGAAGTCGGACGCGTGTGATAAACATGATGAAGCTAATTCACGACTAAGTCAGGTCGATCAAATGATTGAAGTCTATAAAATGGACCTCAAACAAATCAAAGCAATAACGGAAGATATCGGCCTTTAAGTCTTTTGTATCCGGTTTTGAAAAGCAAAAGGAGCTCTTTAAGAGCTCCTTTTTCGTTGTTAGCTATGACTTTTAGCCTGTCGCGTATATTAGATTCGTGAGGCGTCATAGCCTGAGGCGAGCAGGAGCTCTCGTTCGTGTTTAATCAGCTGAGCTCGATCTTCAATTAGTTCATTGAGTGCTTGAGATGGCTTACCTGCTAATGCTTTGAACGAAGCAAAAGATTCCGCGGTGTCGATTTTATCAATCATCTGACTGATGACATTACGAGCCTCACACGGGTTACTCGTCGTTGTAAAGTATTCTACTTGCTTTGCTGCCGATTTCATCTCAGTTAATAGCTCAAGCGGGCTACTTTCTTTGGCTACTGCCATGTAGTTATCCAGCACGCGCTTTGCATAAAGCAGTTCTTTGAGGGGGATATCTCTTCCGCTCTCGATTAGGGATTCGCTAAGGATCATACTTGAGCTCATGGGCATTCCTTCTTATTACTACGCCGCTTTTGATGTTTCCTTGAGTCTAATTTATTGAAGTCACATTGGGAATGGGTAAAAAGCATTTTTAACGCATTTTTATTCATTTATGAAAACACGAATGCGATGCTTATCTGGATCGATAGCCATAAAATTTAACCCATACACTGATGTCGCTGGTGGTTGAACAAACTCAACACCTAGGTCTTTCCAGCGCTTGTAAATGCGCTCTAACGTATGCCTGTTGGGCACTGATAAAGACAGCTCGGTGCCACCACCTCTAATTCCGCTGTGGGGTGAAAGATTATCTCTTTGCTTGAGTGTCAACGTTAAGCCTTCGGTCATTGGAATAGCGGCAAAGGTTGGAGACAACTGCGTGACTTTGCGTTCGAACAGTTTCGAATAAAAAACTTGGCTTATGTGGATGTCCTCAACGTAGAGAACGAATGAATTGATAGTCAGCATGGTTTGTTCCTTAATCAATTAGAAATAGTAGGGGCAATCTAACGTAAAGGAACGACAGGAGTTGTCAGTAGAACATTCCCGAGGTGAGTGACAGAATAAGAAAAAGGAGCCGTTTAGCTCCTTTTTATCAGCGGAATCATTGGTATTAATGAGTGTGTTTGGAAGAATACCAGTTGTTTTGATACGCTTTAGATGCAAATAATGCGTTTGCTTTTGCACGCTCGATAATAGACTCGTCCACCTCTAGCGGCTTCATGGTTTGGTCTTTAAAGTCGTACGCCAGGGTCGATATCTTTTCACCAGGGGAAAGCACAACTAGATTGTCGCGCGTTAAATAACCAAAGTTTTTATCGTATTGCATCATTGCGCGTTCATCTTCGCGAGCCAGTGGCTTCGTTAAATCACGACCAATCATCGGTGTTTTAGCATCTACCCCAATTAGAGATAATAGTGTAGGCGGCATGTCTATGTTGTTTGCTATGCGGTCATCTTTACGTGGTTGAATGCCTTTACCAAGGATCAATGCTGGAATGTGAAAGTGCTTAACCGGAACAAGGTTAGCGCCAGAAACACGTGCATCATGATCTGCAATTACAATGAAAATGGTATCATCCCAATAAGATGACTTTTTCGCCTTTTCAAAGAAAGTGCCCAAAGCGTAATCGGAATATTTAACGGCGTTGTTACGCGTCATATGTTCTGAATCGTATGGCTCAATTTTGCCTTTCGGATACTCATAAGGGCTATGATTACTTGACGTAAAAACTAAGCTAAAGAAAGGTTTGTCGCTTTTTGAAAGGCGTTCAAACTCTTCGTTTGCTTTGTTATATAGATCTTCATCACTAACACCCCAAGAGCCAACAAAGCTTGGGTTGTTATAATCATCTTCTTCTACTATTTGATCAAAACCGTTACCAAAGAAGAAAGTTTTCATGTTGTCAAAGTTGGCTTCACCGCCGTAAATAAATTGCGTGTGATAACCTTGAGCTTTCAGTAAGTCCGCGATGGTAAAGAAACCCGTTTGGCTTTTACTCAGCTTCACTACCGCGCGAGACGGAGATGGAGGAAAGCCCGTGGTTACGGCTTCAATTCCACGAACAGAACGAGTACCAGTGGCGTACATTTGTGTGAACTGCCAACCTTCCTTCATGAGTTCATCAAGGTTTGGTGTTAGAGGCAAACCACCCAAAGCACCGACAAATTGGGCGCCTAAGCTTTCTTGTAGCAAAATTACTAAGTTTTTATGTTTACCTTGGTAAGTCGCGGGGTTACTGTTCATGGTTGGGAGTAATGAAGGGGTGAAGTCGGACTTTGTTGATGAAGTGCGAACTAATTCCAACATCTTTTGAGTGTCCATTTTTCCGTAGAACTGCTCCGCGCTCTTTTCTGACTTCATGCTATTAACCGCAAACAACAATGAGTAAGATGAGTTCAGTGCTAAGTCGTTAAGCAGTGGATCGTTAGAAAAGGCGACCATAGCAGGATTTAGCGGGCGGTGACCTAAAGATGAGCGAGCACCTGCAACCCCAAAAAGAACAACGAAAAGTGCCAATAGTGGTCGCCATTTCCAGTTGACCTGCTGCGCCTTATCGGTCAGTTTCTTACTCCACTTCCAACCTAAAGTGATGGTTAAAACTGTACCTAACGCACCAATAAACAGTTCTAATTTGTAGCCAGTCCAGAGCATACTCAAGACTTCTTTTGGGTAGATTAAATATTCCACAAACAGACGGTTTGGACGTAGGTCGTATTCCTGAATGAATGGCGCTGTTGCTAGCTCCATGTATACAAGCACCCAAAGCCCTAAAACCATCCATATGCGTAATATTCGCTTCCAACACTCTCCCATCTTACCGGTTAATGGCATGAAGGTTGAAAACAGTGCTGGAAGAATAAATAACCAGCAAAGCGTTGCAATATCTACGCGCAAACCTTGGCCTAGGATGTAAATTAAGTCGTTTAGAGAGTCAATACGGTCAATCTGCCAAAAGGCTAGCAAAACTCTTGAAATAGACAGAAATAGAAGCGAAAACAAAGAAAAGGCAGCAATTGGCTGCAAAGGCCCCCACACAGAGCTCTTTGATAAGTTTTTCATATTTATTCGAATAGTTTAATTGTTATGTTGTGTTGTTTTTAGCAAAGCAAGCGTGAAATAAACGTGAATTATAATGTGGGTTTATGGTCGAGTAGTGTAAGTGTTGGTATGTCTATGTAAGGGGGAGGGGCGTTTGTGTAAAAAAAGAGCCAGTTGATAACACCAACTGGCTCTAGAGATTGATAAAGGCATGATTACATTGCGGCTTTCTTCGCTTCTTCGACCCATGCGTCGAACTTTTTCTGGTTCGCTTTGATCCAGCCATTTACATGAGACTCGATGTCCGCTGAGCTGTTCTTACCTTGGCTCATCATCATATTCTGAGCACTAACATCATTGATATTTAGTTTGATGATTTCAAACAGCTTTGCAGCAGCAGGGTTGTTTTCTGTAAACTCTTTATTGGCAACGATGCGCATAGAGTTCATCTCGAAGCCGTAGTTCTTACCGTTCTCTAGTGTCGTATCAATGTCCTTACGCTCACCAGGAAGTGAAGAGAATGGCACTTCTAACCACACAACATCTTTCCCTGGAACTAAAACGCCACTTACCCAGTACGGTGTCCAAGTGTAGTAAAGAATCGGATCGCCTTTTTTGTAACGTGAGATCGTATCAGCGATAATCGCTGCGTAGTTACCTTGGTTGTGTGTTACTGTGTCACGGAGTTTGAAAGCATCCAACTGATGTTCAACAACCATTTCACAACCCCAACCTGGGTTACAACCAGTTAAGTCCGCTTTGCCATCGCCGTTTGCATCGAATAGCTTCGCCAATTTTGGATCTTTTAACTGACCAATGTTCGTGATGTTATATTTTTCCGCGGTTTTCTTATCGATCAAATAACCTTGCGCAGCACCACTTACGTATTGGCCTTTACGGAAGAACTTATCATCACCGCCAGACATCGTGTACTTATCGGCGTGAAGAGGGAACCAACCAACCGCTAAGAAAGTAGCATCACCTTTAGCAATAGAGGTGTAGCCTACGTTGTAGTCCACTTCTTTGGTCGGTTTAACATCGTAACCAAGCTCTTCAAGTGCGCGGTTTACGATCAACGTTTGAAATGTTTCTTCTGCAACGGTTGATTGAACAGGCTGAACAGTGACACCTTCACCCGGTAATTCACTTGCCACACCATAAGTTGAAAATGCGATAGTACTTAGAGCTCCAACAGAGAGCGCTTTCTTCCATGAATTATTCATTGATGTTTCTCCTAAGTTTTAGATCGTCTTGGTTCGTCTTTGTTTTCAGTTTTAATAGGTATGAAACAGGACCTGTGTGATACCAGCGAAGTTTAGTGTTGCCCGCATTAACCCCTAACACCTGGGTGATACGGTCTAACAAAATCGCAAGAATAACGATGCCTAAGCCACCAACGGCAGCAAGACCCATATCAAGTCGGCCAATACCACGAAGTACCATTTGGCCTAAGCCGCCAACAGCAATCATTGAAGCAATCACTACCATAGAAAGTGACAGCATTAAGGTTTGGTTTACACCTGCCATGATGGTTGGTAACGCCAACGGTAACTGGATGCGATAAAGCATCTGTTTTTTGTTTGCCCCGAAAGAGTGGCCAGCTTCGATAAGCTCTTCAGGTACTTGCTGAATACCCAAAATAGTCAGGCGCACAACGGGAGGCAGGGCGAAAATGATCGTTACTACTACGCCAGGAACGTTACCAATACCAAACAACATAACAATTGGTACAAGGTAAACGAACGCGGGAGTCGTTTGCATTGCATCTAATATTGGCCTAACAAATTTGGCAGCGGTTTGGCTCCTTGCCAACCATATCCCCATTGGTAGCCCTATAAGCAAACAGAAGAAAACGGCGGTTAACACCAGTGCTAGCGTTGTCATCGCTTGTGACCACGCACCAATTAGGCCAATGAAAACAAGGGATACAAGAGTAGAAAAACCAAGTTTTACATTGGAAAACTGCCACGCTAGCAAAAATAAAATGAGTACCATTATAGGCGCAGGTGTAGACACCAAAGCAGTTTCAAACGACGTTAGAATAAAGTCGATTGGAACTCGTATTGCTTGGAAAACAGGTCGACCATGTTCCACCAGCCAGTTCAAACCGGACTCTACCCAGCTATCGAGGGGTAAAACCGCATCTTGGAATGGGTTCATAATATCGAATGGCGCTTGCTCTACAGTTTCTGAGTTGAGCCAATCATTACTTGGTGCGGCCTCTGTACCTTGCGACCAAGGATCATCTTGCGCAGGAGCAGTATTTGACCAGGGATCATTGTTAGTTTGCTCTGAAGACATCGTGTTAATCCTTATCTAGTGTTTGTAGAAGACGTGATTTAGTCACGACACCAAAGTAAGTTCCTTTCTCATCTACGACAGGCACGGCATAAGGAACACCAGCAACCAGACCCAAAATGTCATTAATTGACTGATCAGGCTGAAGAGTAACTTCATCCGGTAATTGAGCACTGGCTAACGAACGGTTTTCTTTATGAGCCAAACGTAGTGAATCAAGAGATACGATGCCGGAATATCGGCTAGATTTATCGACGACAATGCCGTAATCACGGTCGTGATCCATCAGAATCTGCATCGCAGAGCCTGGACCGTCATTTTCCGATTTCTTAAAAACAGCCGCTGGCTTCTTGCGCGCGATATCTTTTGCTGTCAAGACACTTGCGATGTTTACGCCGCGGAAAAAGGCTTCGACATAATCATTTGCTGGACTGTGTAATATTTCATCAGGTGTACCAACCTGAACAACCTCACCGTTTTGCATGATGGCGATACGGTCGCCAATGCGCATTGCTTCATCCAAATCATGAGAAATGAAGACAATTGTGCGTTTGTCATCGTTCTGTAGACGAATAAGCTCATCTTGCATCTCAGAACGGATCAATGGGTCTAAAGCGGAAAACGCCTCGTCCATTAATAGGATGTCAGGATCACAGGCTAACGCTCTCGCTAAACCAACGCGCTGTTTCATACCACCGGATAATTCGTCAGGGAAAGATTCTGCATAAGGGTCTAAACCCACTCTTTCTAAGGCGGAAAGGGCACTTTTCTGACGCTCATTAACATCGATGCCGGCAAGTTCTAAACCAAAGGCGGCATTTTCAATCACCGTCATGTGTGGCATGAGTGCGAAACTTTGAAACACCATTGAGATATTATTACGACGAACTTCTCGAAGTTCATTCTCGGAGATGTGGGCGATATCTCTTCCTTTGAGATAAACACTACCTTTAGTCGGCTCAATGAGCCGGTTAAGAAGTCGAACAAGGGTGGATTTCCCGGAGCCAGAAAGGCCCATGATTACGAAAATTTCCCCTTCATTTATGGTGAGAGATACATCGTTTACGCCGACTGTTAAACCTGTCTGTTCAAAAATACCGTCTTTATCGACGCCTTTGTCGATAAGCGAGAAGGCTCTCTCTGGGTCTTCTCCAAACACTTTATACAGTCCCTTAACTTCCAGTATGGGATCCATGTTATCTGTCCTTTTTCGTGTGTTTATAACTGTTTAACGATTTGTACTCTAATTAATTTTAGTTCAACTTTCAACGAAAGGGGGTTGGTTAACTAGTTCTGCCGTGCATAGAGAATTCGTTGAGCAAGGTATGTTCAATTCTTATTTTTTATATTTAAAACAATTGCTTGTGATGTGTATTTATCCGCCATAACGTTGCCCTGACGTAGGGTTGAATTTATTTTGAATTTTTTTGTACATTTCAACTCAACTCGCTTGCATAGATATAAGCTGTGATAGCTTAGAACTCTACATATAAAAAGGTTAGAGCTCTAATTTTTGGTTAAGGCTTGGTCCTGTGAAATCGGTTAGGTACTGTTATCCTTAGATTTATTTATTGCTTGATTTCACTCAGGGTGATATTTATCGCTGTAGTTTAGGCAACGTATGGAATAAAAAATGGAAGCCGAACAGTTAGAAGTGCTCAATTTCATTAGCCAGTACCCACCTTTTGATGACCTACCTGAAGAGCAGCTTAGAAAAATTGCTCTCAATGCCGAGGTTGCATACTTTCGGCAAGGAACAAAAATTCTTAACTTCGGAGATACGATCCGCGACTTGTATATGGTGAGAAGTGGGGCGGTAGAGATTTATCGACGTAAAGGTGAACTTTACAACAGGATTGATGCTGGTGGACTGTTTGGTCAGATGGGGTTGTTGATGAACAACCGCGTACGTATGCCAGCCAAAGCGATAGAAGACACTCTCGTTTACTGTATTCCGGAAAACATCTTCAATGAACTTTGTGATGAGTTTGAAAACTTTGCGGACTACATGGAACTGGAAGATAGCGCGCGTTTGCGAAGCGCAATATCTAGCCGCTCCGAAAGCAATGACTTTACCACCGCTAAGGCACGTAAAATCTTAGCAAGAGATCCAGTAACTCTGGAGGCAACGGCTTCAATTCAGGAAGCTGCGATACTAATGGCAGAGGAAAATGTCACCTCTCTGCTCATTATTCGCCCGACAGAGGAGCTCACAGAAGAAGATGATGAACAGCTGCTTGGAATATTGACTGATCGCGATCTTTGCATTCGCGTACTAGCTCAAGGTATTGATACCAATATTCCAGTGAGTGAGGTCATGAGTTATGACGTGGTTTCATTGGATTATAACGCCTATGTGTTTGAGGCCATGTTAACCATGTTGCGTTACAACGTGCATCATTTACCAATTTTAAAAGATAAAAAGCCGATAGGAATTATTGGCATGACGGACATCGTTCGTTACGAATCTCAGAACAGCCTATTGCTAGTGAGCTCTATTTTTCAGCAAACCAGTGTCGAGGATCTCAAGCAGGTTTCTGAACAAGTAAAAGACTGTTTCGTAAGAATGGTCAATGAAGATGCCAACGCGCACATGATTGGTCGAGCCATGTCGGTTATAGGCAGTAGTTTCAAACAACGCCTCGCTGAATTAGCTGAGCAAGAGTTCGGCCCAGCGCCCATTCCTTATTGTTTAGTCGCAATGGGTTCAATGGCGAGGGATGAGCAGCTAATTGTAACGGATCAAGATAACGCCCTTATTCTCGATAACAGTTATGACGTTGAGATTCACGGAGAGTACTTTGAAAAGTTTGCTAAATTTGTTTGTGATGGTTTAGCGGCATGCGGCTATGCTTATTGTACTGGAGACATTATGGCTACCAACCCAGAATGGCGAAAAACTCGTGCAGAATGGGAAGAATGCTTTGGAAACTGGATAGACAATCCAACCCCTGAGAGATTGTTAAATAGTAATATCTTTTTTGATCTCCTCGGTGTGCATGGGCGAGTGAAATGGGCGGAGCAATTAAGCAGCTTTATTGTGAGACGAGCGAAAAGAAATAACCGCTTTCTTGCTTGTATGGCGTATAACGCAATACGTAGGACGCCTCCACTGGGCTTTTTCAAAGACTTTGTGATGGAGAAAGATGGTCGTCATCGCAACTCGATTAACTTGAAGCGAAGGGGGACGGCTCCGTTGGCCGATTTAATACGGGTGCATTCTCTGGCAATCGGTTCGCGATCGCAAAACTCTTTCGACCGTTTAGATGACATTAATGATGCTGGCATTTTACCGAAAGGTCGAGGTTTGGATTTAAGGGATGCGATGGAGCTAATCTACATGGTTCGAATTCGTCACCAAGCCCTTGATATAGAAAATGGAGAAGAGCCAGACAACAATATTGAGCCGGAGAACATGTCTGAATTTGAACGTCGAAACTTAAAAGCAGCATTTCAAATTCTAAGTAACGCTCAGAACTTCATTAAGTTTCGATACCAGAGAAGTAGCAAATAATGTGGTTCTCAAAAAAAGTAGAAAAAGAACAGCCGTTGTTGGATACATCCCAGACGCCAGAGTGGTCAATGTCGTTCAAACAACTCGCTAAAGAAGCGAAAGACGAGAGGCTCAAACGCTACTATTCGACACCGATGGTTAATGGGAAAACACCAATTGAACAAGTGCCATTTGTCTCGGTAGACTTTGAGACAACAGGATTGAACTCGGAAGAGGATGTCATTCTCACGATCGGACTTGTGCCGTTCACTATTGATCGTGTTCAATGTAATGGTTCTGCTCATTGGGTCGTTAACCCAAACAGAGAGTTAAACCACGAGTCTGTCATTATTCACGGTATCACTGACTCTGAGGTTAAAAACGCGCCGCAGCTGTCTCAGATCTTGGGTGAAATATTGGATGCGTTGTCAGGCAAAGTGGTACTTGTTCACTACAAGAACATTGAAAGGCAGTTCTTTAATAACGCCTTGCTAAATAGCATCGGAGAGGGGATACAGTTTCCTGTTGTTGATACGTTAGATATTGAGTATGCGATACAACGCCGTGAATGCAGAGGTTTTATCAATAAGTTGAAAGGCAAGAAACCCGGTTCTGTACGATTAGGGCACGCTCGTGAAAGATATGGCCTCCCTGCTTATCAACCTCACCATGCCCTGACGGATGCGTTAGCAACTGCGGAGCTGTTTCAAGCACAACTGCAGTATCACTTTAATCGAAACATGCCAATATCTTCGGTTTGGCAATAGGCGTTATTTATGGTGAAAACAATAAAATGCAATGAGAGATAGGGGGCTTTAAGATTATGATGGCGGATTGAGTAACCGCTTATAAGAACAATGTTTTATGAACATGTGCTTGGTAGTGATGAAGACGTTTCATTACTCGAACTCCGACGAAAGTAATTTAAACTTGGTCACGTATTTTTAAGGAGATTATCCGTGAGCACCGATAATAACGGTGGCATTCAACGCCCCGATGGAAAAGTAAACGCAATAGATACTGACTATCAAATTGGTCAGGATAACGTTGCGCTAAAGGTAGGCCCATTTGGCCTTGATATTCACAACCGTGTTTTTGCAATTTCTGGCTTAGCAATCGTCATGTTTGTTGTGATAACACTATTATTCCGAGAACAGGTAGAGCCGTTTTTTGCAGACCTACGAGCGGGTTTGTTACACAATTTAGACTGGTTTTTTCTCGCTTCAGGTAATATTTTTGTCATTGTCTGTGTCGGATTGATCTTCACACCATTGGGCCGTGTGCGAATCGGTGGTACTGAAGCAACACCGGATTACTCCTATGCCGGATGGTTGGCAATGCTATTTGCTGCAGGTATGGGCATTGGTCTCGTATTCTTCGGTGTATCAGAACCGATGTCCCATTTTAGTTCTGCGATTGGTGGCGTGAGCGTTGAGAATGGTGTACGTACTGACTGGGCACCGCTAGGTGGTGCAGAGGGTGATGCAACTGCAGCTTCGGCATTAGGGATGGCTGCGACGATTTACCACTGGGCACTTCATCCGTGGTCAATATACGCGCTCTTGGCTCTTGGACTGGCTATCTTTTCATTTAACAAAGGTTTGCCACTCACTATGCGCTCAATTTTTTACCCTTTGTTTGGTGAGCGTGTATGGGGTTGGACTGGTCATATTATCGATATTCTTGCAGTGGTAGCGACGGTTTTTGGTTTAGCAACATCGCTAGGCTACGGTGCATCTCAAGCCGCAACGGGTTTGAACTTCCTGTTTGATGTCCCAATGACCAATACCACGCAGGTCATATTGATTATTGGTATTACTGCGCTCGCTTTAATCTCTGTTGTGGCTGGACTCGATAAGGGCGTGAAAATCTTATCTGAAATCAATATGGGTCTTGCAGCACTGCTATTGCTATTTGTTATTGTTGTTGGCCCGACGATTGCGATTTTAACTGGTTTCTTCGAGAACATCGTTTCCTATGTGGCTAATATCCCTGCCTTATCTATGCCATTTGGACGAGAGGATGTGAATTACTCTCAAGGCTGGACGGCGTTTTACTGGGCGTGGTGGATTTCTTGGTCACCATTTGTGGGTATGTTCATCGCACGTGTGTCTCGCGGTCGTTCGGTTCGTGAGTTTATTATTTGCGTTATTCTTATCCCATCTTCAGTTTGTGTGTTATGGATGACGGCTTTTGGCGGTAACGCAATTAGCCAATACGTTAATGATGGCTATGAGGCGGTGTTTAACGCAGAACTCCCTTTAAAACTTTTTGCCATGTTAGATGTTATGCCATTGGCTGAGATAACATCTTTTGTCGGCATTATCTTAGTCGTGGTGTTCTTCATTACCTCTTCTGACTCAGGATCACTGGTTATTGATACTATTGCTGCGGGCGGTAAGGTCGATGCACCAACGCCACAACGCGTGTTCTGGTGTACGTTTGAAGGTTTGGTTGCGATTGCATTGATGTTGGGTGGTGGTCTAGCTGCTGCTCAAGCAATGGCGGTGACGACTGGTTTACCATTTACTATTGTTTTGCTTGTTGCAACGGTATCTTTGATAAAAGGTTTGATGGATGAACCTCGTCCAAAGGCGGTTTCTAAGAAATCAAAATAACTAGTATCAGCAGTTAAATTATTGATAAAAGCGGTATGCGAAAGCATGCCGCTTTTTTTTTGGATTTCTATTTTTTTCTGAGAAATGAACAGCATGGAAAATGGTCTTATTCTGGTTGTTTTTTGTACTGCGCATTTAGGTGACTATTTAATAAATTAGACCTCAAACTATTTTAACTTTTGGTTAATAGGTTTATTTTTGTGATGCAAATCACAAAAATGCCGATAAAAAGGCGGATTATTTGATTTTTAGTCGCGAGGGATGCCCATAATAAAAAGGAAATTTAATTAGACCTCAAAGGATATGTATTTTCACATGATCACATCAGCACCTTGGGTCCTTTATCCAGAGATTGGAGAAGACTCAAGTAAAAAATGGATTTTTCGTGAGCCTAAAATCTCTGATGGTGACGACATTTACAGCTTGATTGCAGACTGTCCTCCATTGGACATGAACTCATCTTATTGCAATTTCCTACAGTCTACGCATTTCAGCAAAACCAGTATTTTGGTTGAGCAAAAAGGCGAAATCGCAGGTTTCATTTCCGGTTATCAGAAACCAGACGAGCAAGACGTTTTATTTGTCTGGCAAGTTGCAGTCTCACCTCGCTTTAGAGGTCATGGTTTAGCATTCCGCATGTTGAAAGAACTTCTCACCCGAGAGGAATTAGGCGGTGTTAAATCGGTAGAAACTACCATCACGGAAGATAATAAAGCCTCTTGGGCACTGTTCAAAAAGTTAGATGCGATGAACGGCAATTCTGGCCAAGTAAGCACATTTTTGGATGAAGAAGCCCACTTTAAAGGCAAACACGATACAGAATATTTGTATCGCATTCCTCTCAAATAATCCTCAAACAATAGGAATTAAAAACGGTCTCATCATGGATATTTTCAAAAAGCAGGAATCCAACGTACGCTCATATTCAAACAATTTCCCGGTCGTTTTTCGTAAAGCGAAAGGCTGCTGGCTAGAAACAGAACAAGGTGAACGATACTTAGACTTCCTTGCTGGAGCGGGATCTCTAAATTACGGCCATAACAATCCAGTACTAAAACAAGCGTTGCTTGAGTACATTGAAATGGACGGTATTACTCACGGTTTGGATATGCACTCAGAAGCGAAAGCATCGTTTCTGGAAGCGTTGGATACTTACATCCTTAAACCAAGAAACTTGGATTACAAGGTTCAGTTTACGGGCCCAACAGGCACTAACGCTGTTGAGGCGGCATTGAAGCTGGCTAAAAAAGTAAAAGGCCGCGACAGCGTCGTTGCGTTTACTAACGGTTTCCATGGTTGTACTGCTGGCGCACTGGCTGCAACGGGTAACCAGCATCACAGACAAGGTAACGGTTCTAGTCTAAGTAACGTCACTCGTATTCCATTTGAAGGTTACGCTGGCGTAGATGGTCTCGCGCTGTTCGAAACCATGCTAAATGATAACTCTGCAGGTATGGATAAACCAGCCGCTGTACTTCTTGAAACTGTGCAGGGTGAAGGTGGTTTAAATGCTGCTTCAAACGAGTGGTTACAACGTTTGAGCAAAATCTGTAAAGCCAATGACATTCTTGTGATTGTCGATGACATTCAAGCAGGTTGTGGACGTACCGGTACTTTCTTTAGTTTCGAGCCGTCTGGTATCCAACCGGATATCGTGACGCTATCGAAGTCGATCGGTGGTTACGGTTTGCCGATGGCTGTCGTATTACTTAAGCCTGAGCTTGACCAGTGGAAGCCAGGCGAGCATAACGGTACGTTCCGTGGCAATAATCACGCCTTTATTACTGCTGCAAAAGCACTAGAAATTTACTGGGCAAACGATGATTTTGAAACACACATCAAGCAGTGTTCAGACAAGGTAAGTGCAGTGATTGACCGTTGTGTTCGTCGCTTTCCTCAAATGTTTGTGCAGAAAAAAGGCCGCGGCATGATGGTTGGTATTGAATGTATCAATGGTGACATGGCATCTGAAATTGCGAAAAACTGTTTCGAGAATGGAATGGTGATAGAGACAGCGGGTCCAGAAGATGAAGTTGTGAAGTTCTTCTGTCCACTAACCATCAGCGAATCAGAGCTAGATCAAGGACTAAGCATCTTTGAAAATGCAGTAGAGACTATCGCTGCGAAACATTTCAAACAAGCATCTTAATAAGGATTTTAATTATGATCGTCAGAACTCTAGATGAATGCCGCAACAGCGAACGACGTGTTGTTTCAGATAACTGGGAAAGTGTCCGCATGTTGTTGAAAGACGACAACATGGGTTTCTCTTTCCACATCACAACAATTTATGAAGATACAGAAACTCATATTCACTATCAAAACCACCTTGAATCGGTGTTTTGTATGAGTGGTGAAGGTGAGATTGAAGTTGTAGGTGGAGAAACGTACCCCATCAAACCAGGTACATTATACATCCTTGATAAACACGATGAGCACTACTTGAGAGCTTATAAGAATAAAGAAATGGTAATGGCGTGTGTGTTTAACCCACCGATTACTGGCGCTGAAGTGCACGATGAAAACGGTGTTTATCCTCTCGTTGACTAAAAGATGATGGTGGGGTGCTTTGCCACCCCACACTTTACTATCTCTTCTTTTTTCTTTTTAAAGTTACCAATCAAAAAAGGCTTATCATGACATTTACCGTAGAAAAAATCGGCGGTACATCAATGACAGCATTTGATGCTGTTCTCGACAATATTATTCTTCGTCCCAAAACACCATACAATCGTATTTTTGTCGTATCTGCATACGGTGGTATGACCGATGCGCTGCTCGAGTGTAAAAAAACCAGTAAACCAGGCGTTTATCAGCTTATCGCGAAACGCGACGACAAATGGGAAGAAGCGTTAGCGTACGTTGAAAGCCGTATGTTGCTGACCAATGAAAATATTTTTGCGGACCCAATGAATCGTATCCGTGCGGATAAATTCATTCGCTCCCGCATTGCTGAAGCGAAAAACTGTATCGCGAATATTTTAGAAACCTGTCAGTACGGTCAATTTTCGTTGCGCCAGTACTTGCCTCAAATTCGAGAGTTTCTCTCGTCTATCGGTGAGGCACATAGTGCTTACAACACAGCACTAAAACTAAAAAATATGGGTATTAACGCTAAGTTCGTTGACCTGTCTGGTTGGGATAATCAAGCGCCAAGAAGCCTTGATGAGTCGATCAGTGACGCGTTTGCTGATATCGATGTATCAAAAGAACTGCCAATCGTGACAGGTTATGCTTACTGTAAAGAGGGCCTAATGCACACTTATGACCGAGGTTATAGTGAGATGACATTTAGCCGAATTGCAGCAATAACAAAAGCGGATTTAGCAGTAATTCACAAAGAGTACCACTTGAGCTCAGCAGACCCACGCGTTGTTGGCCCTGAAAAAGTATTACCAATTGGTAGTACAAACTATGACGTAGCAGACCAACTTGCTAACCTTGGCATGGAAGCGATTCACCCAAATGCCGCTGCGGGTTTACGTGAAAGTGGTATTGAGCTACAGATTAAAAATACATTCGAACCTGAACACGAAGGCACTTTGATCTCTTCAAGCTACCGCCCAGAAGAAGACAAAGTCGAGATCATCGCAGGTAAAGAGAAAGTATTTGCACTGCATTTATTTGACCAAGCAATGGTAGGAAAAGCCGATAACGTTAGTTACGAATTGATGGAAATCATCTCCGATGCTCGTGTAAGTTTGGTTGGTAAAGAGATGAACGCTAACTCTATTACTTACTATCTAGGTGGCAGTACTGATAGCTTAAACAAAGTATTGTATAAAGCCGAGAAACGTTATCCGAATGCCTCGATTAAAGGTCGTATGGTCGCGCTTATCTCAGCCATCGGTTCTCAAATTGATACCAACAAGACGTTGGCGAAAGGTGTGCTTGCATTGATGAATAATGGCGTTACGCCAGTTGCACTGCACTCATCATTGAGAAATGTAAATGTTCAATTTGTTGTCGGTGATAAGGAATACCAGCACGCGATTTGCGCATTGCATGATGAGTTTTTCCAAAGTAGCAGTTTAGCTAAATCGGTTAATGTGGCTTAGTTTATCCACGGTTAAAATACAAAGGAGAGCAGGTTAGCTCTCCTTTTTTGTTTTTCAGTTTGTACTCACAATGCCCACTTTGTATAGGCTAAACAGGCGATTTAAGTAAGTTCCTATGTAGCGATACACATAAGCCAGCAGAATGGTCTGCTGGATTAATGTTACTGATTAACTAACGTTAACTTAGTTTACTTAAACTTGCTGATTTCTTGTTTAACTTTGTCTAGTTGTTGCAGCTTCTCTTGCATTTTTAGAGAGTCGTAGTTTAGTGAAGCAGGGTTCATCGCTGTGCCACGTTGCATTGGGTATTCTGGAAGTGTTTTAAAGAACTCTCCCACAACGTCTTGTACAGGTACAAATAGCCACATGTTGTCAGCCATCCAACGCAAGTACATTTGTGATTCGCTTGGGCCTTTTTCGAATGGGTCAGCGCGTAGGTGGATGATTTTAGGCCAGTTCGGAGCAAAACGAACTGCGTTACTTAGGTTCCCTTCAAGCGTTGCAAAGTGAAGTTTCCAGTCATTCCAGCGGACAGCGTTTAATTCACCATTAGACGTAAAGTAAAGCAGCGACTCACGAGGGCCTTTTTCTTCCTTACCTTCAAAGTATGGCATGAAGTTATAACCATCTAAATGCACACGCCATTCTTTGCCATTTGCTTTGTAGCCTTCTGCCAGTTTTTCTTTTACATCAGGTACGCCAGCAGCTGCCAATAATGTAGGCAACCAGTCTTGGTGTGCCATCATTTCATTGATCTTGGTTCCTGGCTTAATGACGCCTGGCCAACGAACCAGTTGAGGAACACGCATACCGCCTTCCCAAGTTGTACCTTTTTCACCATGGAATGGTGTTGCGCCACCATCTGGCCAAGTCATGGTTTCTGCGCCGTTGTCCGTTGAGTAGATAACGATAGTGTTGTCTGCAACACCTAGCTCATCCAGCTTGTCGAGTAAAACACCTACATGATCATCATGTTCCAGCATACCATCGGCATAAATGCTTACACCTGATTTACCTTGGTATTTTTCCTGCAAGCGAGTCCAAACGTGCATACGAGTGGCGTTATGCCAAATAAAGAAGGGTTTATCCGCCTTAACTGCTTTTTCCATAAATGCCAAAGAGCTCTCTAGGAACTCTTCATCTGCGTGCTCCATACGTTTTCGTGTCATCGGGCCAGTGTCTTCAATCTTACCGTCGGCATAAGACTTAATGACACCACGAGGGCCATAGTTTTTACGAAACTCTGGGTCTTTAGGGTAGTAATAAGTTTCAGGTTCTTCTTCTGCGTTTAGGTGATATAAGTTACCGAAGAATTCGTCAAAGCCGTGTTTTGTCGGTAAGTGCTTATCTTGGTCACCTAAGTGGTTTTTACCAAATTGACCCGTCATGTAACCTTGTTCTTTTAACAGGTCTGCAATGGTTGGCGCCCAATCAGGTATGCCGTGGTCAGAGCCTGGCATACCAATTGTTAACAAACCCGTACGAAATGGCTCTTCACCCGTAATAAAGGCCGCGCGACCAGCAGTACAAGACTGTTGTCCGTAGTGATCTGTGAACAACGCACCTTCATTCGCGATACGGTCGATGTTTGGCGTTTTGTAACTCATCATACCTTGGTTGTATGCGCTGATATTCCAGTAGCCGATATCGTCACCAAAAATTGCCAGAATATTCGGTTTGTCGGCTGCCATAGCAGCACTGGACGCCGCTAACAGTCCTGCGCCTACAGCGATTTTGCTCAATTGATTTGCCATAAAAACTCCAGATTGTTGAGAGTAAAGATAAGCACAAGTGAGCCTTATGCTTAGTTGCTGCATAAGTTAATGATGTATATAGAAAAATCCTCTTATACTCGATATAACCATAAGTTATTGCTAGGTTGTAACCATTTGTTAATTAAGAAGAAATAGGATTGTTCTGTTAGTTTGTAGAGATTCGTAAAGTAGATTTAGATCACTGAAGAGCCTTATTTTTATTGCGTAGTAGAAGAGGGGGATGGAAATGAAAAACAATAGGATGCTCGCTTGTTTTACGGTCCTAAAGCAATACTAAAGTCGTTATGTATTGCTTGTAATTATTTGTATAACCAGTGATTTAGTGTCTATATTGATTTAGGTTGTACATTATAAATATAAGGATATCTATGAGTCAGTGGGCAGGCCGGTTTCGCATTTTATTGCTGGTCAACGTTGTTGTCAGTTTTATGGCTTTTTCTCAAGAGTTATTAACAGAGAAACCAAATATTCCTTCAGGCTTAAATCCAGAATATGCTGGCACACAAGCTTGTATAGATTGCCACCAAAACGAAGTGGAGGCCTGGAAAGGGTCACATCACGATATGGCCATGAAGCATGCAAGTACAACCTCTGTACGTGGTGATTTTGATAACCATGTTGTAACGCACAAAGGAATGCCTAACCGTTTTTTTAAAAAAGGCGACGAATTTTGGGTCAATATTCAAGGTGCTGACGGGCAATGGCATGACTATAAGATCAGCTATACATTTGGCTGGGAGCCATTACAACAGTACATGGTCGAGTTTGAAGATGGCCGCGTGCAGCTTATTCCTTTTGCTTGGGACACAAGAGCTAAAGTTGAAGGGGGACAGCGTTGGTTTCATCTTTATCCAGAAACGACAACAACGGATGAATTCTATTGGACCAATACCGGGCAAAATTGGAACTTCATGTGTGCTGATTGCCATTCAACGAACCTAAAGAAGAATTACGACGCTGACAAAAACACTTACAACAGCTCATGGTCAGAGATTAATGTGGGATGCGAAGCATGCCATGGTCCCGCTAGTCAGCACATAGAACTGGCCAAGAAATACAAAAATGCTGGCACTTCTTTTGAGCATGACAGCCATTATGGCTTTGATCGAAATTTGTCTAAAGCAGTGTCGGATTGGGTGTTTGAGGAAGGCCATAGTACGTTACAGCCGAAATCAATTGAAGCAACCAATCAAGTGCAAACATGCGCTCAATGCCATAGTCGCCGAACCCAGTTAAATGAAACAGGTGATCATGTTAAAGGTTCCTTTTTTGATAAATATCGCTTAAGTCTTATAACACCTGAACTCTACTATCATGATGGACAGATTTACGACGAAGATTATGTTTATGGTTCGTTTCTTCAATCTGAAATGGCGGAGAAGGGGGTCACGTGCACTAATTGCCATGATCCACACACGGCAGAATTAACGATCCCAGAAGAGGCAGTATGTTCGCAATGCCATATTGCATCGGAATATACACCTGAAAAGCATACCTTTCATAAGGTTGGATCTGAAGCATCGCAATGTACGACTTGTCACATGCCAGAAACAACTTACATGCAAGTCGATCCTCGTAGAGACCACAGTTGGCATATTCCACGACCGGATTTGAGCAAACATATTGGAACGCCCAATGTTTGCATGTCATGCCATGAAGATAAAAGCAATCAATGGGCCGATGAACAGATAGCAGAATGGTACCCGAATTCGAAGTATCGTAATCAGCAACATTTTGCTGTCGCATTTTATGCGGATTCAATTGGTCATCAAGGAGCAGCAAATGCGTTAGCATACTCTGCTCAGGATTCGTCTTTAAAAGACATTATTCGCGCCTCAGCCCTGGAGAGGATGGGAGGCAATACAGACCAAAATACAACAGTATCTTTGGCTAGGGCCGTTAAGAATGAGAATGAAATGGTTCGATTAGGGGCAATTTCAGGCTCGTCTGGTTATGAATTTCATGATCGGTGGCGGATTCTAGAGCCATTGCTTGATGACCCGGTGCTTTCAGTGAGAACGGAAGCTGCCTCGGTGCTGGTAGCGAACTACGCACAAATGACCCCTTTACAAAAAGATATCATTAAATCGCCTTTAGAAGAGTACATGGAAATTCAAGAGTTTAATGCCGATCGTGGTTTCGGAAGAACCAATTTGGCGAATGTGTACCGCAGCTTAGGTGAAATCGACAAAGCGGCCGAGCTGTATAAACAAGCGATCAGCATCGAACCCTATTTCGAAAATAGCTACGTTAACCTAGCAGATTTGTATCGTCACCTAGGTAAAGAAGAAGCTGCGCTCACGGTGCTACAACAAGGGATGAAAGCTCAACCTAAATCCAGCACGTTACCATACAGCGCAGGTCTTTCTTTGTTGCGTCAAGGCAAAGCTGATGATGCGAAAAAGCTACTTAGACGCGCCGCAGAAATTGGTGAAACTAATGCTCATTATTGGTACGTGTACGGTCTAGCTCTAGAAAAAAGCGATGTTCTAGAAGCCAGTAAAGCGTTGCAAACAGCATTTGAAGTCGGTGGCAATCCACAGCACTTGTATGCTCAATGCGAGGTTCTAGCGAGAAATCATAAAAAAGGTGCTGTCGCTTTTGCTTTCGATAGGTGCATACAAGAGCTTAGTCACTATGCACCTAAACAAGCTATTGATCAGCTTAAAGCCTCTATTTTCGGGGTCAATAGGAGCTAATTACCAAAAGTGGAGCTTTTATCGCTCCACTTTTTTCTTACTTAGTTTAATCAGCGTCTTTCGCTAATCTCAGCCCCATGTCGGACATGATGACTGACTGGCTAGCAAAATCGCGACGATAGTTTTCGGATTCGTCAGCATCATAGGCAAAGCTACCACCTCGTACAGACTTGTGTGCAAGGCTTTCTTTTTCATCTTTTGCGTTTACCGGATTATCACTTGGTGCTGATTTGTAATAACCTTCATCAAACGCATCAATAACAAACTCACCAACATTACCCGTCATATCGTATAAGCCAAGCTCATTCGGTTTTTTCTGACCTACCTTGTGTGCCTTATTGTTTGAGTTACTGGCATACCAGGCAACGTCGTTAATATCATCAGCTCCCGCGTAAGTGAATCCTTGACTTAGATTCCCCCCTTTCGCTGCAAACTCCCATTCTGCTTCTGTGGGTAAACGATAGTGCTCTCCCGTTTTTTCATTCAATTTCTTTATAAAATAATTGGCTTGTTGCCAGCTAATGTTATTTACGGGCGTATTTGGGTTTCTAAAATAACTCAGAGAAGAGCCTGTAACCGATTCGAATAACTCTTGGGTTACCTCAAATTTTGCCAAATAGAAATCTTCCACGCGAACGGTGCGAGCCGGGCGCTCGGATTTATTTGCTGACGGATTATCCGAGCCCATCGTAAATTGTCCACCTTCAATAAGAACCATATCTTGATCGATTTTTTGGGCAAGAGGGCTAGGTTGTGTTGTTGCACATCCAGTCATAATTAGCGAAATCGAAATAGCGGCACCAAGGTAAAGAGTATTACTTTTGGAATGCTTCATAGGGGAGCTCCATCAACATTTATGATCAAAGAATTTTATCAGGCAAGTCTATGAAAAACAGTTATACACACTATAACAAGCGCCACGAATAATTGAACATTATCATCACACTAGGCGATTAACTTAATGATTAGTCTTAGCGCCGTTGGGCACAGGCTAGCAACTAAGAAGGTGATGAATGCACATAACTCAAGGTCCGCAGTTCAATGGAAAAGCATCCAAGCGATTACATGTCATGGCGAAACCTATCGGTGCAGTGTGCAATATCGATTGCACCTATTGTTACTACCTAAGCAAACAAGATTTACTTGAGTACAAGCCAGGCTGCTCACCAGTCATGGATGAGGAAACGCTCGAGACCTATATCCGTCAATATATAGCGGGACAAAATACACCTGAAATTATTTTCTCTTGGCAGGGTGGTGAGCCGACAATGCTAGGTTTGGATTATTTCAAGACAATTGTTGAGCTACAGAATAAATACCGTCCCGATGGCATTACGATCTCCAATGACCTCCAGACTAATGGCACACTGCTTAACGATGAATGGTGTGAGTTTTTAAAGGCGAACAACTTTCTCGTCGGTTTAAGCATTGATGGCCCAGAAATGATGCACAACGCTTACCGAACAAACCGAGCTGGTAGAGGCACATTCCGGCAAGTTATGAATGCGGTTGAATTATTACATAAGCACGAAGTAAAGTTTGCTACGCTCACTTGTGTTAACAACTTGACCGGCCGTAACCCACTTGAAGTGTACCGATTCTTGCGAGATGAAGTACGCTCCCCTCAAATGCAGTTTATTCCAATAGTTGAGCAGAAAACATTCAGAACAACCGCCCCTCAAACTTGGGAGCCAAACGAGCAACTAAAGCAAGGAGATAAACGGTTGATCCCAGGTCATAAAGATGCCGTTGTTGAGCCTTTTTGCGTTGCGGATGAAGCATGGGGAAATTTTCTGATCGCGATTTTCAATGAATGGGTTTTACACGATATCGGCAACGTGTTTGTGCAGTACTTTGAAGCCAGTATCGAAACCTGGATGGGCAGAAAAAACCCACTGTGTACGTTAGGTGAAATCTGCGGGAAGGGCTTAGCAATGGAGCCTAATGGTGATGTGTTTGCGTGTGATCATTACGTGTACCCAGAATATAAGGTTGGAAACATTCATCACGAAAAGCTCGATACGCTCGCTTATAGCTCTGAGCAGCAGAAATTTGGGTTTGCTAAAAGTCGTACGCTGCCCCAACAGTGCCTTCAATGTGATTATCAATTTGCATGTTTTGGAGAATGTCCCAAAAACCGTTTTATCCGTACTAGGCAAGGTGAGCCTGGTCTTAATTATCTCTGCGCGGGTTGGAAGAAGTTTTTTACCCATGTTGATCAGTCGATGGCGTACATCTTACGAGCGACAGGTAACCCAGTGGTTCACGGTAAATACAGTGACCAGATTCTACACCAGCAAGCTACTCAAACACAGACTGTGTTTGAAACGAAGTTTTAAGATAGTCACTACGCCTGCTACAGGCCCGGAAATGAAAGAATATAGGTTATTGAATGCAAAAAATTAAGCTGCTCTCTAAATCATTACTCGTGATCTCGATCGGCATTGCTGCGAGTCAAACAGCAGTGGCACAAGAAACAACATTGCTAGACCCAGATCAAGTATCGCCGACAACGGTTGTCACTCCACAAGAAGCTCAAATGACACCGGCGCAACGAGTCGAAAAGCTGTCTTATGATGCGCAAAATAAAAAGTTGTCTTCAGAAAAACGTATTGATGCTTTACGTGAGTTAGCCAACTATCCAAGCCAAAATGCATTGGTTGCAGTTGCGCGTGGGTTGCAGGATGAAGATGCAGGTATTCGCGAAGCTGCGATCGTGGGAGCACAGCCATATATGATTGAGCACCGTTGGCGTTTGATTTCACCGTTATTGAGTGATGACGCCGCCATGGTGCGAATTACAGCAGCGATTAACCTCGTTCGAGATTACGCCAATTTGAGTTCGGAGCAACAGCAGTCACTTGAGGGGCCTGTTTCAGAGCTGACAGCACACTTGTCCAGTAAGAACGATAATGTTTCCAAGTTATTACTTGCAGACGTTTACCGTTGGCATCGTGATTGGGATAAAGCGGCGCTGATATACCCAGAGTTAACTAAGCTTGAGCCAAACAACCCTCAAGTTTGGTTAAGCTATGCAGACAACTTCCGAGCGCAACAGCTAGACCAAAAAGCTATCAACGTGCTTGACGAGGGTATCAAGCTAAATTCAGAAGATGCCTCGCTGCATTATTCTAAATCTCTCGCTTTGGTTAGATTAGACAAAAAGAAAGAAGCGGCGTTTGAAATAGACAAAGCTGCGACGATGGCAACGACGAACAGTTACTTTTGGTATTTAAATGGTGTTCTGCAAGAAGAGTTAGACTTGAAGAAGTCTGTCAACGCTTTTGAGCAAGCGTATTTGATATCCGGTGCTCCAGAACAATTGTATGCCGTGTGTGACATCTATGTCAGATACGGCAACCCTAAAACGGATGACTGTTTAACAGAGCTAACGAAGGTCGCTCCCGACTATGTTATTGAAGAGCTCAATCAGAAAAAGGGACGTAAAAGTGCCTCTACATCAGTTGAAGCCAATGAATTTAAACTCTAATCGGTAAATTCCATGTTCCTATTTCAATAAAATAGTGAACCAATTTAGTGACGGCGTCACTCTTTGGTGGCCGTTGGATATGTCAGTTCAATATGCGCCTGTTTCAATTGAACTATACTTTTGATTGGATTCGCACCTAGCACCTCAATATAAGGAATTAAGATGGCTATAAAGTTAAAGGCGATTGTCTTAGCAACAGGTTTAGCTCTGTCTAGTTACGCTGTTGCTGCTGATATGCAAGATCCACTTCCGTCATGGAACAACACTGACGCTAAGCAAGCTATTATGGCGTTTGTTACGAAAACAACGACCCAAGGTTCGGATTCCTATGTGCCTGAAAGCCAACGAATCGCGACGTTTGATAATGATGGAACACTTTGGGCAGAAAAGCCTGTTTATCTACAGTTGTTTTTTGCGATCGATAGAGTAAAAGAAATGGCCTCTGAGCATCCTGATTGGAAGACAACCGAACCCTTTGCTTCCGCATTAAAAGGTGACATGGAGGGGATTGGTAAACAAGGACTCGAAGGTGTAATGAAGCTTGTTATGGCAACCCATTCTGGAATGTCTACTGAACAGTTTCATCAAGAAGTTAAGGAATGGTTGAAAACGGCTGTCCATCCAACAACGGGTAGACCATACACTGAAATGGTCTATCAACCTATGCTCGAACTGCTCGACTATTTAAGAGCGAACGACTATCAGACCTACATCGTTTCTGGAGGCGGTATTGAATTTATGCGCGTTTGGGCGCCGGAAGTATACGGCATTCCAACGCAAAACATCGTGGGGACGACGTTAAAGGCGGAATATCAAAGTGTTGATGGAAAACCTACCATCCTACGCATGCCGGAAATAGACTTCGTCAATGACAAAGCAGTAAAGCCTGTGACGATTCAAAACTTCATTGGCAAACGTCCGGTCATGGCGTTTGGTAATTCTGATGGTGATTTACAGATGTTAGAGTGGACGAAAGCAGGTTCAGGTCCAAGATTTTCTGCGATTATCCATCACACGGATGACAAGCGCGAATGGGCGTATGATAAAGATTCTCATGTTGGTAAGTTAGATGAATCGTTTAAAGTAGGTGAAGAGCAAGGTTGGCTATTTGTCGATATGAAACAAGATTGGAATCAAGTGTTTAAAGAGAGCACTAAATGATAATCTTTGTTTGACCATAACTTGCTGCAACCAAACAATTGCAACGAAATAAAAGGCCTCACAATTGAGGCCTTAGTTAATTCCACAGTAGCTTCGATACCTAGGGTCTAGTTTCTAGGTTGCTGTGTCATTGTTTCTACCACTTTTTCAATACTTAACGAGCTACCTTTCGTGGCAGGGAACTCCTTGAATGTCTCTAGGAACTTACGCACGATAGCTTGAGCAGGAACGAACATCCACATTTGATCAGCGTAAAAATGTCTGACGTAAAGTGCTGCATCTGGACCGACCTCAAATGGATCCATACGAAGGTTTACAATCAAAGGCCAACTAGGTGTTTTGCGGTATGCCTCATTAATGGCACCTTCCATAATACTGAAGTGGATCTTCCAGTCTTTATAACGAACGGCGTTTAAATTACCACCAGCATCGAAGTAAAAGATTTCTTTGCGTGCGCCTTCGTCAGCTTTACCAGTCAGCAGATCAAGTTGGTTGTAGCCATCTAAATGTGCTTTAAAGGTTTTGCCCGCTGCTTTATGACCCTTCAATAGTTTTTCTTTCACATCTGGTTCGCCCACAGCTGCGAGTAGAGTTGGCATCCAGTCTTCTTGTGAAAAGATATCGTTGATAACCGTTCCTGGTTTAATGTTTCCAGGCCAGCGTACCATCATCGGAACGCGGAATCCGCCTTCCCAAGTCGTACCTTTTTCGCCCTTGAACGGTGTAGTACCACCATCTGGCCAGGTAAATTTCTCAGCGCCATTATCAGTACTAAAAACAACAATGGTGTTATCTGCTACGCCTAGCTCTTCAAGTTTATCAAGCATGACACCTACTTGATCATCTAGGTCCATCATGCCATCGGCGTATAAGCCGTAACCTGACTTCCCTTGATATTCTTCACTCAAATGTGTCCAGACGTGCATACGGGTTGAGTTATGCCAAATAAAGAATGGTTTGTCTTCTTTTACTGCTTTTTCCATAAATGCCAAGCTAGCATCCATGAACTCTCGGTCTACGTTTTCCATACGCTTACGAGTAAGGGGACCAGTGTCCTCGATTTTGCCATCCGCAGTCGCCTTCAACACGCCTCGAGGTCCGAATTTTTTACGAAACTCTGGATCTTTTGGATAAAACTCAGACTCAGGCTCTTCTTCCGCGTTTAAATGGTATAGGTTACCAAAGAACTCATCAAACCCATGGTTAGTTGGTAGGTGCTCATCTTGATCACCAAGGTGGTTTTTACCAAACTGACCAGACACATAGCCGTGATTTTTAAGTAACTCTGCGATAGTAGGATCTTTCGATTGAATACCCTCTTTTGCGCCGGGCATACCAATAGTCAATAGACCGGTACGAAACGGATGTTGACCCAGAATAAATGAGGCTCGTCCGGCAGTACAACTCTGTTGTGCGTAAGCGTCTGTGAAAATGGCACCTTCATTGGCGATTTTATCAATGTTAGGAGTCTTCCCTCCCATCATACCATTGTGATACGCACTAATATTGTATACACCTACATCGTCACCCCAGAACACAAGGATGTTGGGCTTATCGGCAGCAAAGGCTGTGGACGCAGCTAATGTACCGACCAATGCCATTACCTTTTTAATCGAGTTTCGCATGAAAATCCTCCGCGATAAATGAATCCATTATCGTTATATAACGTTACTAATTGTGTTCATCATGGCGAAGTCGAGTGAGATGACACCAAATGAGACAATGTAGTCAGTTGAATATAGTAGAGGTTTTTTGTTGCTTCCAAGTAACCCCTGTTTTTAAAAAATGTTAACTAACATGGACTAGACTTTAGTGTGTTTTAAGTGTGATAAGACGCACTTACAGGATTGAATTTCAATGAAAGGCGACACTATGAAAAATAAACTAGCAACTATCCTGTTTCTATGTATCCCGTTAGAAGTGGTTGCGGAAGAGACACCAAATGTCGTGGTAATGTTGGTTGATAACCTTGGGTGGGGGGAACTAAGTTCCTATGGGAGTACCAGAGGTGTTGAAACTAAAAACTTAGATCAACTTGCTAGAGAAGGTGTACGCCTTACTAATTTTAATGTGGAACCGCAATGCACGCCAACTCGCTCCTCATTCATGACGGGGAGGCGAGCGCTTAGATCTGGGACAGATAAGGTTGTTTGGGGAGTGCCTTACGGTATGGTGAACTGGGAGATAACCATTGCAGAGAAGTTTAAGGAACAAGGATATAACACGAGCCTTTACGGGAAATGGCATTTGGGAGACCAAAAAGGGCGCTTTCCAACGGATCAAGGCTTTGATGAATGGTATGGCATTGCAAATACGACGGATGAGTCAGAATATAGCTCTCAACCCGGTTATAAAGCTATATTACCTAAACCTCAAATCCTTTCAGCTAGAGCAGGGCAGGACCCTAAAGGGGTCAAAGAATATAATTTGGACTCACGTAGAACGATTGACAGTGAGCTAGTTGAACATGCCACAGATTTTATAAATCGAAATGTGAAAGAGAATAAGCCATTTTTCTCTGTAATTACTTTTACTCAACCGCATTTACCGACGCTACCTCATCCTGATTTTATTGGTAAAACAGGCAAAGGAAATTACTCAGATGTGTTAGCTGAGATAGATTTTCGAGCTGGGCAAGTTATTGGTGCAATAGAAAAAGCAGGAATTAAAGACAATACACTAGTGATTTGGTTTTCTGACAACGGTCCAGAGTGGCATATGCCATACCAAGGCTCTAGCGGACCATGGCGTGGTGCGTACTTTACGGCTCTTGAAGGTTCTCTCCGAACACCATTTATTGCCTCTTGGCCTAACCACATCAAACCGGGCAGAGTGAGTGATGAAATTATCCATGTTGTGGATCTATTTGCCTCACTTTCTCATGTCGGTGGATACAAATTACCAAGCGATAGAACAATAGATAGTATTGATCAGTGGGCCTTTTTAAAGGGAGATCGTGAAAAGTCTAATCGAGATGGTTTTATCGTTAACAATGGCTCTGAAACCTACGCTTATAAGTGGGAAAATTACAAGATGCACTTTATTGATCAAGATATCATGCCGGAGAAAGGGCGCCCATTACAGATCCCTGAAATATACAATTTGATTGATGACCCTAAAGAGGAGTTTGATTTAAGAAATAATGCCACATGGTTATTTCCTATCATGATAGGAAAGAGAGTAAAGTTTGAATCTTCCGTTGCAACAAGCTGCGATACGATTCCTTTCCCTGCTCCATTTGGATATAAGCCCGATTGTAGCAAGGGGAATTTCAATCAATTTCCAGTGGATGGGTTACGCCAGAAGTAGTTTACCCCAATGGCTCTTTCTCGCATGCATGAGGTATGTTTTTGGTTCAATATCTCATTAGAGCCATTTAGGGCCATGTTTTTTCTAGTTTCATTTGAACAGTCACATTCGTCGACCATACTTAAAGTTCGTTGTTTCATATGGGGCGAATTATGCAGCCAATACTCTACATTCAAGTCGGTAATGTTCTTTGGGCGGTTTTAAGTGACGGTTCTTGGATCCAAATGTTGCCTAACGAACAATTAGTTCCAGAAGTAGAGGTGGTTGTTCTTAATACTGACATTCTCGATATCGCATTTGATGAAGATACAACAAGTGAGGATGAATCGAGTTCAAATGAACTTTTAATTGCATCTCAAAACGGTATTGAATCCACTTTTAATCAGAGCGTTAGAGATTTTAGTGAGTCTTCTGATGGGTTAAGTTTTGTTGCCTATATTCGCGCTGTTTTACCTGAGCAACTCGTTTCTAATGGCTATGTTACTAGGCCAGCAGTGCAAGAAAGAGAGAGCCGTATTTCTGAGAGTCAAGCTCCTGAGCGGTTGAACCCCGATGCTACATTAACGGTGAATATTCTTGATGGCGGTGATGGATACGAAAACCAGTTTGAAGTTCCTAGTGTCACGATTCAAGGTGACGCACTCAAGATAAGCGATGAGTGGCT